>NZ_JBHTVQ010000004.1:0-176840 GCF_042792855.1 Streptomyces sp. NPDC056600 | reverse complement strand
CTGCTGGAGCAGCGAATCCGGGGCTCACCTGTACGGCACAGCCAGCCGTCGCGCCTACACGTCGACCGTGGTGATCGTCGCGTGGGAGGGGGCGGTGGTGGTGCGGAGGTCGCGGGAGACCGCTTCGGCGTCGCGGAGGAGGCGGACGGCGTTGCCCCAGGTCAGCTTGGCGAGGTCGTCGCGGGACCAGTTGCGGTCGAGGAGCTCGGCGACCAGGTTCGGGTAGCCGGCGACGTCGCGCAGGCCGTCCGGGGTGAACGCCGTGCCGTCGTAGTCGCCGCCGATGCCGATGTGGTCCACGCCGGCGACCTCACGCATGTGGTCGAGGTGGTCGGCGACCGTCGAGACGGTGGCCCGCGGGCGCGGGTGGGCCTCCTCGAAGGCCTGGTGGACCTTCATCGCCTCCGGGGTGGTGTCCAGGTGGTGGAAACCGTGCGCCCGCAGGTTCTCGTCCGCCTCGACCGTCCAGTCCACCGCGGCCTGCAGGACGAACTTCGGCACGAAGGTCGCCATGGCGACGCCGCCGTTGGCCGGCAGCCGCTCCAGCACGTCGTCCGGGATGTTGCGCGGGTGGTCGCAGACGGCGCGGGCGGAGGAGTGGGAGAAGACCACCGGCGCCGTGGAGGCGTCCAGCGCGTCCCGCATGGTCGACGGGGCGACGTGCGAGAGGTCGACCAGCATGCCCTCGCGGTTCATCTCCCGCACCACCAGCCGGCCGAAGGCGGTGAGCCCGCCGTGCCGCGGCTCGTCGGTGGCGGAGTCCGCCCAGTCGACGTTGCTGTTGTGGGTGAGGGTCATGTACCGCACGCCCAGCGCGTACAGCATGCGCAGCGCGCCCAGCGAGTTCTCGATGGAGTGGCCGCCCTCGGCGCCCATCAGCGAGGCGATGCGGCCCTCTGCGCGGGCGGCCTCCAGGTCGTCCGCGGTGTACGCGGCCCGCAGGTCGCCCGGGTACCGGTCGAGGAGCTGCCGCACGCAGTCGATCTGCTCCAGCGTCGCGGCCAGCGGGTACGGCTGCTCGTAGGGCACGTACACCGACCAGTACTGGGCGCCCACGCAGCCCTCGCGCAGCCGCGCCAGGTCGGTGTGCAGCGCGGCGCTCTGGTCGGCGGCGATGTCGAGGGCGTCGAGGTCGTAGCCGACCTGCTCGCGCAGCGCCCACGGCAGGTCGTTGTGGCCGTCGACGACCGGGAACTCGCGCAGCAGCTCGCGCGCCCGCGCCAGGGACTCCCGGGAGGCGCTCACCGGCCGTTCCCGGAGCCCGTGCCCATGGCCTTGGCGCGCAGCCGGCGGCCCTTCTCGGTGGCCTGGTCGTTGAGCTCCTGCTGGAACTCGCGCATCCGCTCCAGCAGCGCCGCATCGTGCGCGGCGAGGATGCGGGCGGCCAGCAGGCCGGCGTTGCGGGCGCCGCCGACCGAGACCGTGGCGACCGGCACCCCGGCCGGCATCTGGACGATGGAGAGCAGCGAGTCCATGCCGTCCAGGTACTTCAGCGGCACCGGCACGCCGATCACCGGCAGCGGCGTCACCGAGGCGAGCATGCCCGGCAGGTGTGCGGCGCCACCGGCGCCCGCGACGATCGCCTTGAGCCCGCGCTCCGCGGCCTGCTCGCCGTAGGCGACCATCTCGCGGGGCATCCGGTGGGCGGAGACGACGTCCACCTCGTAGGGGATCTCGAACTCGTCGAGGGCCTGGGCTGCGGCCTCCATCACGGGCCAGTCGGAGTCCGACCCCATGACGATGCCGACCAGCGGCGCTTCGCTGCTCATTCGGTGACGATTCCCCTCAGGTAGTGGGCCGCGTGCGTGGCGCGCTCCAGGACGTCGTCCAGGTCGGCGCCGTAGGTGTTGACGTGACCCACCTTGCGGCCGGGCTTCACGTCCTTGCCGTACATGTGGATCTTCAGCTGGGGGTCCCGCGCCATGCAGTGCAGGTACGCCGAGTACATGTCGGGGTAGTCGCCGCCGAGGACGTTGACCATGACGGTCCACGGCTGGCGGGGGCGCGGGTCACCGAGCGGCAGGTCGAGGACGGCCCGCACGTGGTTGGCGAACTGCGAGGTGACCGCGCCGTCCATCGACCAGTGGCCGGAGTTGTGCGGGCGCATCGCCAGCTCGTTGACCAGGATGCGGCCGTCGCGGGTCTGGAACAGCTCGACCGCGAGGTGGCCGACGACGCCGAGCTCCTTGGCGATGGTGAGCGCCATCTCCGCGGCCTCGGCGGCGAGGTCGGGGGCCAGGTCCGGGGCGGGTGCGATCACGGTGTCGCAGACGCCCGCGACCTGGCGGGACTCGACCACCGGGTAGGCGACCGCCTGGCCGTGCGGGGAGCGCACCACGTTGGCGGCGAGCTCGCGGACGAAGTCGACCTTCTCCTCGGCCAGCACCTCGACGCCGGCCTTGAAGGGCTCGGCGATCGCCGCGTCGTCGGCGCCCTTGATCACCCAGACGCCCTTGCCGTCGTACCCGCCGCGCACGGTCTTGAGCACGACCGGGAAGCCGTCGCCCTCGGCGGCGCCGTCGGCCACGCCCTCGGCGGCGAACGCCGCGACGTCGGCCGGGTCGGCGACGATGCGGTGCCGGGGGCAGGCCACGCCGATCGCGGTGAGCTTCGCCCGCATCACGCCCTTGTCCTGGGCGTGCACCAGCGCCTCCGGGCCGGGACGCACGGGGATGCCGTCCGCCTCCAGGGCCCGCAGGTGCTCGGTGGGCACGTGCTCGTGGTCGAAGGTGATGACATCGCAGCCGCGGGCGAAGTCGCGGAGGGTGTCCAGGTCGCGATAGTCGCCGACGACGACCTCGTTGACGACCTGGGCCGCGGAGTCCTGCGGGGTGTCACTGAGCAGCTTGAAACGGATGCCGAGCGGGATGCCGGCCTCGTGCGTCATACGCGCGAGCTGGCCACCGCCGATCATGCCGACTACCGGGAACGTCACGCGTCAAGGGTATCGGGCGTGCGTTCCGGTTCCGCTTTCCGGCCCGGCAGGCGGAAACCGGTCACGCGAGTACCACTTCTGCCCGACTTCCACACGCCCCCGTCGTTGCGCGCGCGAGGCCGGAGAGGCCGTGGTTAGCATGACTGAGTTGACGTCGATCACATGAACGGGGCTGGGCCGCGATGGGCAGAGAGCTTCCTCGCACCGCCGCGCCGGACGGAATCCGCCGCCGCCTGCGCGCCCTGTGGCGTGAAGTCGTCAAGTTCGGCGCGGTCGGCGGGGCCGGTCTGCTGGTCAACTTCGCCACGTTCAACGTGCTGCTGCACATGGGTGTGCGCCCCGGCCGGGCCGGCGTGGCCGCGACGGCGCTGGCCATCGCCTTCAACTACGTCGGCTTCCGCTACTTCACCTACCGTGACCGGGACCGCGGGCACCGCACCCGGGAGATGACCCTGTTCCTGGCGTTCAGCGCCGTCGGCCTGGTCGTCGAGAACGGCGTGCTCTTCCTGGCCACGTACGGGATGGGCTGGGACACCCCGCTGGAGAACAACGTCTTCAAGTTCGTGGGCGTCGGGGTGGCCACGCTGTTCCGCTTCTGGTCCTACCGCACCTGGGTCTTCCGGACCCTGCCCGAGCCGACGGAGCGCCCGTCACGGGTGCACCCGCAGGGGCGTGCCACGCAGCGGGTCGGGCGCCCGTAGCGGTCCCGCCGCCCCGGCCCGTCCGGCCCCGGCGGCTCAGCGGACCGTCGGCCCCGAGGGCTTGGAGCGGGGGCGTTCCGGCTGCGGCCGGCTCAGGAAGAGACCGAACACCGGCGGCTGCGCCTGCAGCATCTCCAGCCGGCCCCCGTCCGCCTCGGCGAGGTCCCGGGCGACGGCCAGGCCGATGCCGGTGGAGTTGTGCCCGCTGATCGTCCGCTCGAAGATCCGGGCGCCCAGGTCGGCCGGGATGCCCGGCCCCTCGTCGGTCACCTCGACGACCGCCTGGTTGCCCACCACACGGGTGCGCAGGGCCACCGTGCCGCCGCCGTGCATGAGCGAGTTCTCGATCAGGGCGGCCAGCACCTGCGCCACGGCGCCCGGCGTGCCCATGGCCTCCAGGTGCCGCTTGCCGGAGCTGACGATGGCCCGGCCGCCGCTGCGGTAGGCGGGCCGCCACTCGGCGATCTGCTGATGGATGACCTCGTCGATGTCGAAGGAGACCGCGGAGCCGGTGCGCGGGTCGCGCGAGTTGGTGAGCAGCCGCTGCACCACGTCGGTGAGCCGCTCGACCTGGGTGAGCGCGATGGCGGCCTCCTCCCGCGCGGTCTTCAGGTCGTCGGTGAGGGTGATCTCCTCCAGCCGCATGGAGAGCGCGGTGAGCGGCGTGCGCAGCTGGTGGGAGGCGTCGGCGGCCAGTCGGCGTTCGGCGGTCAGCATCCGGCCGATGCGTTCCGCGGAGCGGTCCAGCACGTCGCCGACCCGGTCCAGCTCGGGTACGCCGTACCGCTTGTTGCGCGGCCTGGGGTCGCCGGAGCCGAGGCGTTCGGCGGTCTCGGCGAGGTCGGTGAGCGGGGAGGCGAGCCGGTTGGCCTGGCGCACCGCCAGCAGGATCGCGGCGATCACCGCGAGCAGCGCCACGCCTCCGATGATCAGCAGGGTGCGCCCGACCTCCCGGGTCACCGTGGAGCGGGGCTCCTCGACCCGGACCGTCTCGCCGCCCTCGCCGCGGGTGGTGGCGTGGATGACGTCGCCGGACGGCTTGTCGCCGACCTCGATCACCCGGCCGCCGGGGAGGGTGATCACCGCGTGCCGTCCGGCCTCGACCTGGTTCTGCAGGATGGCGGCGCTGACGTCCTCGTCGCCCAGGACCCGGGCGTCGACGATGCTCGCCAGCCGCACCGCCTCGGACTCGACCCGCTCCTGGGCGCTGGCGCTGATGGTGCGGGTCTCCACCAGGACCAGGGAGACGCCGAAGACGGCGATCACCACGAGGACCACGAGGAGCGTGGACTGGATGAGGCGGCGGCGCATGGGTGAAGGGTGTCAGCTCTTCTCGAAGCGGAAGCCCACGCCGCGCACGGTGGCGATGTAGCGGGGGTTGGCCGCGTCGTCGCCGAGCTTCTTGCGGAGCCAGGAGATGTGCATGTCGAGGGTTTTGGTCGACGACCACCAGGTGGTGTCCCAGACCTCGCGCATCAGCTGGTCCCGGGTCACGACCCGGCCGGCGTCGCGGACCAGCACCCGCAGCAGGTCGAACTCCTTGGCGGTGAGCTGGAGCTCCTCCTCGCCCATCCAGGCGCGGTGCGACTCGACGTCGATCCGCACGCCGTGGATGGCGGGCGGCTGCTGCGGCTCGGCGGCGCCGCGCCGCAGGAGGGCCCGGACCCGGGCCAGCAGCTCGGCGAGCCGGAACGGCTTGGTGACGTAGTCGTCGGCGCCCGCGTCGAGGCCGACGACGGTGTCCACCTCGTCCGCGCGCGCGGTCAGGATGAGGATGGGCACGCTGAGCCCTTCGGCGCGGAGCCGGCGGGCGACCTCCAGGCCGTCCATGCCGGGCAGGCCCAGGTCGAGCACGACCAGGTCCACCCCGCCCCGTACTCCGGCGTCGAGGGCGGCCGGGCCGTCCTCGCGCACCTCGACCTCGTAGCCCTCCCGGCGCAGGGCGCGGGCCAGCGGCTCAGAGATGGACGAGTCGTCCTCGGCGAGCAGTACACGGGTCATGAGGTGATGGTAGTCCCGCCCTCGCGATCACCGGAGCCCGCCTTCGCGCCGCTTTTCCAGGGCGGCGGAGGGTGCGGGTCGCTCGTTCCGCCACCCACGCCCGCCCTCGTTCTCCGCGGGCGACCGGGCGGGGCAAGAAGCTGTATCGGCCACGGATACCATGGGAGCGGACGGGACGGCAGAGGTGTGATCATCACCTCAAATGCCCCCTATATGCCCATTGACACGCGTTCCTGCTGTCTAATGGCTCTGGCCTCATGGGCAGCCTCCGCGTATGCGCGTCGGACGCCGCACGTGGGTGCGGGCCGGTTCCCAAGCCGGCCCTGACAGTGACAGACCTGCGGCCGGGTCCCTCGCGTCGACGACGACGCCCGGGGCGTGGATCCCGGGGTCGCCCTCCCGCTCCCCACCCATGGAGCGTTCCTCCCCGCGGCGGGATCTGGGCGGACGACACCGGTGCCGGCCTCCCCCCACCGGGCGCGCACCCATCCCCTCGCGCGTCCCGACCAGCAAGGAACGACCATGGCGTCCAGCCTGACGAAGTCCTCACCCCCGGCTCCCGGGGCTGAGAAGACTTTCTTCGGCCACCCCCGCGGCCTGGCCACTCTCTTCATGACCGAGATGTGGGAGCGTTTCTCCTACTACGGCATGCGTGCGCTGCTCCCGCTGTACCTGATCGCCGACGAGGGTCTCAACCTCGACGCCGGCACGGCGGTCGCCATCTACTCCGTGTACGTGGCCACGGTGTACCTGCTGGCACTCCCCGGCGGATGGCTCGGCGACCGCGTCTGGGGTCCGCGCAAGACCACCGCGATCGCGGCCGGCGTCATCATGGTGGGCCATCTGCTGCTCGCCGTCCCGATGACCGCCGTCTTCTACGTCGGCCTGCTCTTCGTCGCGGTCGGCTCGGGCATGCTCAAGTCCAACATCTCCACGATGGTGGGCCAGCTCTACGACGGCCCGGACGACCCGCGTCGTGACGGTGGCTTCACCGTCTTCTACATGGGCATCAACCTCGGCGCCTTCGTCGCGCCGCTGATCATCGGCACCGTCGGCCAGACCGTCGACTGGCACCTGGGCTTCATGCTCGCCGCGGTCGGCATGGGCCTCGGCCTGGTGCAGTTCCTGGTCGGCACCAAGCACCTGGCCGCCGAGTCCAGCATCGTCCCGAAGCCGCTGACGCCGGCCGAGCGCGCCTCCACGCTGCGCAAGGCCATGTACTGGCTGCTCGTCGCCGTGGTCTTCTACGGCATCGTCGGCGGCACCGGCCACTTCACGCTGAAGTGGGCGACCGTCCCGCTGCTCGTGCTCGGCCTGCTCATCCCGGTCTCCGTCCTGGTCCGCATCAAGCGGGACAAGGACCTCACCGCCACCGAGCAGTCGAAGGTTTCCGGCTACCTCTGGTTCTTCGCGGCCGCGGCCATCTTCTGGATGATCTACGACCAGGGCGGCTCGACGCTGGCGATCTTCGCCGACAGCCACGTCGACAACCACGTCTTCGGCTGGGAGTTCCCGGTCTCCTGGTTCCAGTCGGTCAACGCGCTGCTGATCATGGCGCTGGCGCCGGTCTTCGCGACCATCTGGCTCTCCCTGGCCCGCAAGGACAAGGAGCCGAGCACGATCGTCAAGTTCACCGGCGGTCTGGCCCTGATCGGCATCTCCTTCTTCGTCTTCCTGCTGCCGCTGGTGGCGTCGGGCGACGGCAAGGTCTCGCCCTACTGGCTGGTGCTCATCTACTTCGTCCAGACCGTGGCCGAGCTCATGCTCTCGCCGGTCGGCCTGTCGGTCACCACGAAGATGGCGCCGGCGAAGTACGCCTCGCAGATGATGGGCGTGTGGTTCCTCGCCGTCACCGCGGGCGACGCGATCACCGGCCTCGTCGCGGAGGCGGGGGTCGACCTGAACCGGACCGGGTTCGTGGCGCTGGAGGCGGCGCTGGCGGTGGTCGTCGGTATCGGGATCTTCCTCAACCGCGGCAAGGTCAAGCAGCTCATGGGCGACGTCCGCTGACCTCCCCCACCCCGAAGGGGCCCTCCCGTACCCACGGGAGGGCCCCTTCACGTTCCCCCGGCGGGGGCGGCCCGGCACGCGCCCTGGGGGCGGTGCGGTTTCACACGGCCCCTGCGGGCAATCGTGCCGCTGGGGCGGCACGGGTGGGCGCAGGGGCCCACGCTCTCGCGGGACGGCTCGCTCCCCGGAACGTCAGGTCCCTCCGGGAAGGGGGCGGGTCGGGGGGACAAAACGGTGCTGTCCAGGTGCACGGCCCGGCGGCCGCCCGCGGGACACCGGCTGGGGATGCGACGGCGCCGCAGCACGGGGCGTGGGCCCGGGGCGCCGCGGCGCGGGGAATGCGGGGAAGTGCAGGGGAGTACGAGGGCTCGCCCCTGGGGCCGCGGCGCGGGGTGGCGCGCCGCGGCGGGGGGGGCGGCTAGGAGGTGGGGCGCGCGAGGTCGGCCCAGACGGTCTTGCCGGGGAGCTCGGGGGCCGCCGCGACCCCCCAGTCCATCGACAGCCGCTGGACTATGAACATGCCGTGGCCGCCCGGCCGCCCCGCCTGATGCGGCGTACGCGGCGTCGGCTGCCCCTCGCCCCGGTCGGTGACCGCGACCCGGATCGTCTTCCGGTCGAAGGTGAGCGTGAGAGACTCCGGCTGCTCCGCGTGCAGGCACGCGTTGGTGACCAGCTCGGACACGATCAGCAGCACGTCCTCCGCCGCCGCGCGCCCGTCGTCCGTGGACGACGGCAACCAGCCCCACGCGTACAGGGCCTGTCGCGTGAAGTCGCGGGAGAGGGGAACGACGCCGCTCTCCCCCGCCAGATTCAGTTGCCGTACCTCCGGCGCCACCGGCGCGCCTCCGTTCGCAGCCCCCGTCACCTGTTCCAGGTCGGGAGACGTCCTGTTCACCGCCGTGTGTTCCAGGTCGGGAGACGTCCCGTTCACCGCCGTGACGGGCGGGGCGGGGGAAGCGCCGCCGGGCTGCGGGCCGCGGTCGCCCGGCGGATAGGGCCGGGTGGTGCTCATCAGCGCTTCACCTCACCGATTCACCGATACACGAGTGGACCTCGGGGTCTTCGGGGCGTCGGAAACGGTTCGGGCCTTCGGCCCGGCCCCGTCCATGGCGCCCCCTGTCCTCAGCAATTCTCCTGCCCGCCCCGGACGTCGGAACACTCACCGATTCGCCCCGTTTCGCCCTATCCGCCATCTTTCACCGATTCAGCACAAGATGTCACGAACGACTGCGCACGCCGTCGCTCTTCGTGACGCCCGTCACCGATCAGCCGGTTCCCGTGCCTTCCGCGAGCGCGCCTTCCACCGTGTCGTGCACGGAGAAGACCGTGTCCGCGCCGGTGATCTCGAAGACGCGCGCCACCGCGGGCCTCATCGCCACCAGGTGGATACCGCCGCCGGCCTCTTCCGCCTTCAGGCGGGCGCCGAGCAGCACGTTCAGCCCAGTGGAGTCACAGAACTCCAGCTGGGAGCAGTCCACCACGATCCGTGTGCGCCCCTTCGCCAGGTTGCGCTCCAACGGCTCGCGGAGGAGTTCGGCGGTGTGGTGGTCGAGTTCGCCCGCCGGGATCACGACGGCGCTGGCTCCCTCTTCCCGTACCTCCACCAGAAGCCGGCCCGACTGCGCGCTGCCGACCGTCCCGTGGTCCATTGCCGTCTCTCTCTCGACGTCCGATCTGCTGATACCGCCTCCGAACCCTACGCCCTCTGCGCAGAATTCGGCAGTCGAACAATCATAAGAATTAGGACATAAGCGTACGGAGCATACTTGCGGTCTTGTTGCTCGAGCGGGTAGGGCTGATGAGGACACATCCGATCCGGCCGGCTTTGGAGGCGCCGCACACCGCAGAAGCGCACGTACTGGCATCGGCAGCCATATGCCGAGAACGATGGAGGACTTCATGTCACCCCGGCTCGACGCATCGCATACCCCCAGAGCGACGTCGGCAATCCCGCCTCATGCGCACGAGGAGTTCACGTCCCCCACGGCGGACGCGACACTCCCCGTCCAGACCGTTCCCCACCTCCCCCACCAGCGGACCGCGACCGTGCTCGAAGCCGGTCCCGACGCCCCGCCGCACGGCCCCGCCGGCACCGCTCCCCCCGCGGATCCGGCCGGCCTGCTGGACGGCCTCCCCGAGATCCCGCACTACGCGGGAGTGCGCGCGGCCGACGCCCGCGCCCTCTCCAAGGCCCTGTTCGAGCGGCTGGAGTCGCTCGAGGAAGGGACCGCGGAGCACAGCTACGTACGCAACACGCTGGTCGAGCTGAACCTGGCCCTGGTGAAGTTCGCGGCCTCCCGGTTCGGCTCCCGCAGCGAGCCGATGGACGACATCATCCAGGTCGCCACCATCGGCCTCATCAAGGCGATCGACCGGTTCGAACTGAGCCGTGGTGTGGAGTTTCCCACATTCGCGATGCCGACCATCATCGGCGAGATCAAGCGCTTCTTCCGCGACACCTCCTGGTCCGTGCGCGTCCCGCGCCGGCTGCAGGAGCTGCGGCTGGACCTCGCCAGGGCCACCGACGAGCTGCAGCAGCGGCTCGACCGCGCGCCGACCGTCGGCGAGCTGGCCGAGCACCTGGGGATCTCCCGTGAGGACGTGCTGGAGGGCATGGTCGCCTCCAACGCCTACACGGCCTCCTCGCTGGACGCCCAGCCCGAGGAGGACGACTCCGAGGGCGCCCTGGCGGACCGCATCGGCTACGAGGACGACGATCTGGAGGGCGTCGAGTACATCGAGTCGCTCAAGCCCCTGATCGCCGGGCTCCCGGCCCGCGAGCGGAAGATCCTCTCGCTGCGGTTCACGGCCGGCATGACCCAGTCCGAGATCGGCGAGGAGCTCGGCATCTCCCAGATGCACGTCTCCCGGCTGCTGTCCCGGACGCTGGTCAAGCTGCGCGAGGGCCTCACCGGCGAGGAGTAGCGCCGCCGCCGGGTGTGGGGAGCCTCGGGGGCCTCATACCTCGCGGACGCCGCCCCGCCACACCCCCGCCACCAGGGGGACGCCCGGCCGGTAGGCCAGGTGCACGTGGCTGGGCGCGTCGAGCAGCAGCAGGTCCGCGCGGGCGCCGGGCGTGATCCGTCCGACGTCCGCGCGGCGCAGCGCCGCCGCGCCGCCCGCGGTGGCCGCCCACACCGCCTCGCCCGGGGTCATGCCCATGTCCCGCACGGCGAGTGCGACGCAGAACGCCATGGACGAGGTGTACGACGATCCCGGGTTGCAGTCCGTCGACAGGGCGACGGTGACCTTGGCGTCGAGCAGCCGCCGCGCGTCGGGCCACTCGGCCCGGGTGGAGAACTCCGCCCCGGGCAGCAGGGTGGCCACGGTCCGCCCGCCCGAGCTCGCCAGCGCGTCCACGTCGGCGTCGGTGAGGTGGGTGCAGTGGTCGGCGCTGGCCGCGTCCATCTCCACCGCCAGCCGGACCCCGGGGCCGTGCCCCAGCTGGTTGGCGTGCACGCGCGGCACCAGGCCGCGCTCCCGGCCCGCGGTGAGGATCGCGCGGGCCTGGTCGCCGTCGAAGGCGCCGCGCTCGCAGAACACGTCGACCCAGCGGGCGTGCGGGGCGCAGGCGTCCAGCATCTCGCCGGTGACCAGCTCCACGTAGGCCGCCGGGTCGTCGGCGTGCTCGGGGGCGACGATGTGCGCGCCGAGGTAGGTGACCTCGGGCGTGTGCCGGGCGGCGATCTCCAGCGAGCGGGCCTCGTCCTCGACGGTGAGGCCGTAGCCGGACTTGGTCTCCACGGTGGTGGTGCCCTGGCGCAGCGCCTCCGTCAGGTGCCGCACCAGGTTGGCCTCCAGCTCGGCCTCGCCGGCCGCGCGGGTGGCCGCGACGGTGGTCCGGATGCCGCCCGCCGTGTAGGGCCGGCCGGACATGCGCGCGTTGAACTCCTCGGTGCGGTCGCCGGCGAAGACCAGATGCGTGTGGGAGTCCACGAACCCCGGCAGCAGCGCGCGTCCCTGGGCGTCGACCCGGTTGTCGGTGGCGGGTGCTTTCCTGGACATACCGGTCCACACGACGCGGTCGCCCTCGATCACGACGGCCGCGTCGCGGATCACGCCGAGCGGTGAGCCGTCCGGGGAGGAGCCGAGGGAGGGGTCGTTGGTGACCAGGTGGGCGACGTTGTCGATCAGGGTGCTGGTCGTCGCGGTGTCGGCAGGGGTGCTGGGAGGGGTGCTCATGCTCGTCCTGTGCGCAGGTGGGCGACGGCCGTCGCCAGTTCTCGGGCGGGTTCGGGGACCAGGGTGTGCGCCCCGTCGCGGACCACGTGGCGGCCCGCGCACACGGTGTGGCGCACGTCCGCGGCCGTCGCGGCGAATACCGCGGTCTCGGCGCCGCGCTCCGGTGGCGGCCCCGCGGTCCTGACGGTGTCCAGGGCGACGGTCGTCCAGTCGGCCGGCGCGCCCGGCGCGAGCGTGCCCGCCTCCGGGCGGCCGAGGGCGGCGTGGCCGTCCGCCCCGGCGGCGCGCAGCAGCGCTCCGGCGCTCCAGTGGCCGCGGACCCGGGTGCGCAGCCGCTCGTCGAGCTCCAGGGCGCGCGCCTCCTCGAACAGGTCGATGACGGCGTGGCTGTCGGAGCCGAGGCTGAGCGGCGAACCGGCCCGCTGGAGGGCGGGCGCCGGTCCGACGCCGTCGGCGAGGTCGCGTTCGGTGGTGGGGCACATGCAGGTTCCGGTACCCGAACCGCCGATCAGGGCGATGTCCTCGTCGGTGAGGTGGGTGTTGTGCACGCCGGTGGTGCGCGGGCCCAGGACGCCGTGGTCGGCGAGCAGCCGGGCCGGGGTGCGGCCGTGGGCGGCCAGGCATGCCTCGTTCTCCGCGGGCTGCTCGGAGAGGTGGACGTGCAGCGGCGCGCCGCGCTCCTCGGCCCAGCGGGCGACCTGGGCCAGCTGGCCGGCGGGGACGGCGCGCACGGAGTGGACGGCCGCGCCGAGGGTGACGTGGTCGCGTTCCTTCAGCAGCGAGGCGCGGGCGGCCCACGCCTCGGCGTCGCCGTCGCTGAAGCGCAGCTGGGCCCCGGTGGGCGGTTCGCCGAAGCCGGAGGAGAGGTAGGCGGTGTCCAGCAGGGTGATCCGCACCCCGGCCTGGGCGGCGGCCTCGATCAGCGCCTCGCCCATGGCGTTGGGGTCGTCGTAGCGGGTCCCGCCGGGGGCGTGGTGCAGGTAGTGGAACTCGCCGACGGCGGTGATGCCGGCCAGCGCCATCTCGGCGTAGACGGCGCGGGCGAGGGCCAGGTAGGAGTCCGGGTCGAGCCGCCCGGCGACCTGGTACATCACCTCGCGCCAGGTCCAGAAGGTGCCGCGGTCGGCCTGGACGACGCCGCGCAGCGCCCGGTGGAAGGCGTGCGAGTGGGCGTTGGCCAGGCCGGGGAGGGTGAGGCCGCGCAGCGGCTCCGCGCCGGGCGGCGGCGCGGGGGTGTCCTCGGTGACGGCGGTGATCCGTCCGTCGGCCCCGGTCTCCACCAGGACGCCGGAGCGGACCGGGCCGCCGGCGGTGCGGAGGGCGTGCTCCAGCCAGTAGGCCCGGGACCGGCCCGGGCGGCCGCTGTCGGGGTGGGTCACGCGCGGACCAGTCCTTCCAGGGCGTCGGCGAGGGCGCGCACTCCCGCGACGCAGTCGTCCTCGGCGGCCTGTTCGGCCGGGGAGTGGGAGACGCCGGTGGGGTTGCGCACGAACAGCATGGCGGTGGGGATGCTCCCGGCGAGGATTCCGGCGTCGTGTCCCGCGCCGGTGCCCAGGACGGGGGCCCGGCGCGGGCCGCCGTCGCGCTCGCCGCCGAGCAGGTCGGCGAGGCGGTCCCGCAGCGCGTGGTCGAAGCGGGTCTCGCCGGTGAACGACTCGCGGGCCACCTCCAGGCGGACGCCGTGCGCCTCGGCGGCGGCGCGGGCGGCCCGTTCCACGGCGCCGACCACGTCGTCCAGTGCCTCCTGGGCGGCGGCGCGGGAGTCCAGCCAGCCGCGCACCAGGGAGGGCACGGCGTTCACCCCGTTGGGGTCGACGGCGACCTTGCCGAAGGTGGCGACGGCGCCCGCGCGCGTCGCCTCGCGGCGGGCGGCGAGGACGGTCTCGGCGTACGGCAGCATCGGGTCGCGGCGGTCGGCGAGGCGGGTGGTGCCCGCGTGGTTGGCCTCGCCGTGGAAGTCGAACCGCCAGCGCCCGTGCGGCCAGACCGCGCTCGCCACGCCCACCGGGTCGCCGGTCAGGTCCAGGGCGCGGCCCTGCTCGATGTGCAGTTCCACGAACGCGCGGACGCGGCCGAGGCGTTCGGGGTCCGCGCCGATGGCGTCCGGATCGTGCCCCGCCGCCTCCATGGCGTGGGGCAAGGTGACGCCGTCGGCGTCGGTGAGCCGGTGCGCCTGTTCGCGGGTGAGCAGTCCGGCGGTGAGGCGGGATCCCGCGCAGGCCAGGCCGAACCGGGCGCCCTCCTCGTCGCCGAAGTTGACCACTGCGAGGGGGCGGTCGAAGCGGGCGTCCCTGGCGCGGAGTTCGTCGAGCGCGGCGAAGGCGGACACCACGCCGAGCGGTCCGTCGAAGGCGCCGCCGTCCGGGACGGAGTCCAGGTGGGAGCCGGTCACCACGGCGTCCCCTGCGGACGGATCGCCCAGCCAGGCCCACTGGTTGCCGTTGCGGTCGGTCTCCACGGCCAGGCCGCGGGCCTCGGCCTGCTCGCGGAACCAGGCGCGGCAGTCGCCGTCGGCCGCCGTCCAGGCGAACCTGCGGTACCCGCCGGAGGAGCGGTCCCGGCCGATGCCGGCCAGGTCCCGCCACATCTCGTGGAACGACGCGCCCTTGGGCCCGGCGGCGGACTCCTTCGACACGCTCACGCGCCCTCGCCCCCGCCGGCGTCCTCGTTGTCGCCCCCGCCGGCGCCCTCACTGTCGCCCTCGCGCATGGGGACGCGGACGCCGCGCTCGCCGGCCACCGTCTCGGCGACGTCGTAGCCGGCGTCGACGTGGCGGATGACGCCCATGCCGGGGTCGTTGGTGAGGACCCGGCGGATCTTCTCCCCGGCCAGTGGCGTGCCGTCGGCGACGGTGACCTGGCCGGCGTGGATCGACCGGCCCATGCCGACGCCGCCGCCGTGGTGCAGCGACACCCAGGACGCGCCGGAGGCCACGTTGACCATGGCGTTCAGCAGCGGCCAGTCGGCGATGGCGTCGGAGCCGTCGAGCATCGCCTCGGTCTCCCGGTAGGGGGAGGCGACCGAACCGCAGTCCAGGTGGTCGCGGCCGATGACCACCGGGGCCTTCAGCTCGCCGCTCGCCACCATGTCGTTGAACCGCTCGCCGGCCTTGTCGCGCTCGCCGTAGCCGAGCCAGCAGATGCGGGCGGGCAGGCCCTGGAACTTCACCCGCTCACCGGCCAGCTTGATCCAGCGGGCCAGCGACTCGTTCTCCGGGAACAGGTCGAGGACGGCGCGGTCGGTGGCCGCGATGTCCGCCGGGTCGCCGGAGAGCGCCGCCCAGCGGAAGGGGCCCTTGCCCTCGCAGAACAGCGGCCGGATGTACGCGGGCACGAAGCCGGGGAAGGCGAACGCCCGGTCGTAGCCCGCGAGCCGGGCCTCGCCGCGGATGGAGTTGCCGTAGTCGAAGACCTCCGCGCCGGCGTCCAGGAAGCCGACCATCGCCTCCACGTGGCGGGCCATCGACTCGCGGGCACGGGTGGTGAAGCCGGCCGGGTCCTTGGCGGCCCGGTCCGCCATCTCGTCGAAGGCGACGCCGACGGGCAGGTAGCTCAACGGGTCGTGCGCCGAGGTCTGGTCGGTGACGACGTCGATGGGCGCGCCCATGGCGAGCAGCTTCGGCAGCACCTCGGCGGCGTTGCCCAGCACGCCGATGGACAGCGGGCGACGGGCGTCGCGGGCCTCCACCGCCAGCTGGAGCGCGTGGTCGAGGGAGTCGGCGCGGACGTCGAGGTACCGGTGCTCGATGCGGCGCTCGATGGCACGGGGGTCGCAGTCCACGCAGATCGCGACGCCGTCGTTCATGGTGACCGCGAGGGGCTGGGCGCCGCCCATGCCGCCGAGGCCGGCGGTGAGGGTGATGGTGCCGGCCAGGGTGCCCCCGAAGCGCTTGGCGGCGACGGCGGCGAAGGTCTCGTAGGTGCCCTGGAGGATGCCCTGGGTGCCGATGTAGATCCACGAGCCGGCGGTCATCTGCCCGTACATGGTCAGGCCGAGGGCCTCCAGGCGGCGGAACTCCTCCCAGTTGGCCCAGTCGCCGACGAGGTTGGAGTTGGCGATCAGGACGCGGGGGGCCCACTCGTGGGTCTGCATCACGCCTACGGGGCGGCCGGACTGGACGAGCATCGTCTCGTCCTGCTTGAGCGTGCGGAGGGTGCGGACCATGGCGTCGAAGGAACGCCAGTCGCGCGCCGCCCTCCCGGTGCCGCCGTAGACGACGAGCTTGTCGGGGTGCTCGGCCACCTCGGGGTCGAGGTTGTTCTGCAGCATCCGCAGGGCGGCTTCCTGCTGCCAGCCGGCGGTGGTGAGTTCGGTGCCGCGGGGGGAGCGGACGGGGCGGGGACCTGGCATGCCGGCTGCCTCCTGGGGGCGTTTGCTTGACCTCTATTCACATCCTGTCGGCGTGAATAGCTCCAGTCAACAGCGCCACCCCTCCCTGCCCCCGGCTTCCGCCGCGTCTGCGGGCGGCCGGACCGCCCAGCGGCACGACGGCCCGCAGGACGGGAGGGAGGAGGGGTTCGCACCGGTCGCAGCCGCCGCGGCGCGATGGGACGCAGGGGACGGCCCGCAGGCCGTGGGGGCGGCGGCGCGTACTCCGCGTACGCCCGCGCGAGGGTGACCCCCGGTGGGAGGATTGGGGGCAAGGTGGGGCGAGGGCGGGGCAGTTGACCCACGATAGTGGGGGCGCCGCATGTTCCGCCGGAAAATGCCAGAACGCTCACTCACCCCCACGATCCCTGCGTAGCGTCTCCGTCGTTCAGCCGAACGCCAGGTGGAGGGGGCCGCGCGTGCCCGGGATCGACGAGTGTCTGCTGGAAGTCATGCGGTTGCCCGGAGCCAGGGGCGCCGCGCTGGTCGACTGGACCAGCGGACTGCCGCTCGGCACGGTCGGCGACCCTCCAGGCGGCGAGGACCACGACACCGCCGCGGCGGAGGCCGCCGAACTCGCCCGCCTCGCCGCCGAGCACGGCGCCTTCACCCCCGACGAGGGGGCCGGCTGGGACAGCTCCGAGCCGCCGGTGGAGGACGTCATCATCAGCAATCGGGACAGCTACCACGTCCTGCGCTTCCTGCGGGCCACCTACGAGAGCAACGTCTTCCTCCACCTGTGGCTGGACCGCGACGAGGGCAACCTCGCTCTGGCCCGGATCCGCCTGGGCGACCTGGCCGGACGGCTGGTGCTCGGATGACGCCCGTGAACACGCCCCCGCCGAGACTCCCGGTCCGGGACCCCTCGACCGCGCGGCAGCGCCCCTGGGGCAGCGTCTCCCCGATGCTGAACCGTCTCGCCGCCGAGCACGCCACCGGCGTCCTGGTCCGTGAGCGCGGCACGCTCTACCTGTCCGAGGGCCGCGTGGTGCACGCCGAGAGCCCGGCCACCCCCGGTATCGACGTGCTGCTCACCGCCGCCGGGGCGGTGGACCCGGAGGGCTGGCAGCGGGCCGTCGAGGGCGCGGAGGCCGACCCGGAGCGGCCGGTGAGCCGCACGCTGATCTCGCAGGGCGTGCTCTCCCAGGGCCAGCTGGAGCTGTGCCACCTCGGCAGCCTCTTCGACGCCGCCTACTTCGCGCTCGCCCCCAGCAGCGCCCCGGGACACTTCCGGTACGGCGCCTGGCACTGGATGGGGGCCGTGCGGCCGGTGCCCGTCTCGGCTCTGGAGCGGGAGACGATGCGGCGGCGCTCGCTGCTGAACCGGATCTGGCCCGACCCGTCCACCGACACCGCCCCGCTGACCCTGATACGGCCGGCCCGCGCCGCCCAGGTCTGTGTGCGGCGGCAGGCGATCCTGGACCTGGTCGACGGACGGCGGACGGCCACCGACATCGCCCGCGAGCTGGGCCGGCCCGCGTTCCACACGCTGGTGGACCTGCGCCGGCTGGCGGCGGCGGGGCTGGTCGCCGCCACCCACCGCCCGGCGTCTCCCGCGCCCCCGGCCACCGCCACCGGCACCGGCACCGGCACCGGCACGACGACGGAGACCGCCGAGGCGCCGCTCCCCGTCCCGCCGCAGCCCGCTCCGCCGGCTTCGCCCCCGGCTCCCCCTTCGCCCCTGCCCGTGCCGCTGCCTTTGTCCGGGAACACGGCGGACGCACGCCACGGATCGCTCCCCGCCCAGCCCTCCGCGGAGCAGCCCCACGGGGAGGGGCTCCACGGGGACTGGCCCTACCCTGAGCAGTCCTCCGGGGACTGGTCCTACGGGGAGCAGCCGTACGCGCCACCGTCACCGCAGCCCCCGGCGCCGTCCCCGGGGCGGACGTATCCCGAGCAGCCGCCGTACGCGCGGCAGGGACGCGCGGGGCAGGTGCTGCCAGCGCCGTTCCCGGCGCAGCCCACCGCCCGGACCCGTCCGGCCGACGCGCCCTCGGTGCGCCCGGTCCCGCTGGTGCCGCTCGTGCAGCCGCTGCCTCCACTGGCGCCGCAGCCCGCGCACCCGGTCCGCCCGCCGGACGACAGGGTGGAGCAGCCGGCCCGCAACCATCCCGACGTGGACACCCCGTTGCCCCGCCGGCCCTCCGGCGGCCGCCACCGTGCGGGCCGCGGCACCGCGGCACCGGCCGCACCGGCCCCCCAGGCGGCGCCCGCGGCCCCCGCGGTGCAGGCCGCCCCCGCCGCCCCGGTGGTCCCGCCGCCGCGGACTCCGGCGGCCGCCCCGTCGTCGATGCCGCCCACCCACTTCGCCGACCCCGACGTCACCCTGCTCCAGCGACTGCGGGCAGCCTTGGAGGCCCTGTGATCCGCGCCCTCCGGCAGCGTGCCGGGAGGAAGCAGTTGCCGGCCGTGGAGGCGGAGGTGCGCGGCGAGCTGCGCCGCATCCGCTCGCGGATGTTCCAGCTGACCGGCGCCCTCGCCACCTCGGCCGACGGCACGGTGCTGGCCGAGGACTCCCCCGGCGTGGCGGCGGAGGAGGCCGCGGCGCAGACCGCCGAGGTGCTCGCCGCGGTGCTCCGGCTGACCGACGTCACCTCGCGCGGCACGCCCCGCGAACTGGTCGTCCGCGGCAGGTCCGGCTACCTGGCCACCTACGCGGCCGGCCGGTCCACCGTGCTCACCCTGCTCGCCGAGGACGGGGTGAACCTCGGCCGGCTGCACCTGGAGGGCCGCCGCTGCGCCGCCCGGATCGGCGAGCTCGTCGACGGGGGGACGGCCGGTCCGCCGGCCCTGGATCCCGCGCCCCTCCCCCCTCCCGCACCTCCCACCACACCCGCCACCGCGGCCGTCGCGGCCCCCGGCGCCGTCGGCGCCACCGCGGCTCCCGCGTCCGCACCGAACCGGGCGCTTCCGCACAGCACCAGCGGGGCGAACGCGCCCACCACCCACAGTTGAGAGGAAACACCGCATGGCCAGCACCGAGACCGCCCTGAAGGAAGCCCTGACGACCATCGAGGGCGCCACCGGCGTCGCGCTGGTGGACTACACCAGCGGCATGGCGCTCGGCACGCTCGGCGGCAGCAAGGACTTCGACCTGAACGTCGCCGCCGCCGGCAACACCGACGTGGTGCGCGCCAAGATGCGCACCATGGAACACCTCGGCATCCAGTCCGAGATCGAGGACATCCTGATCACCCTCACCGACCAGTACCACCTGATCCGGCTGATCAAGGGCCGCAGCGGGAACGGGCTGTTCCTCTACCTGGCGCTGGACGCCGCCCGCTCCAACCTGGCGATGGCCCGCCACCAGCTGAAGCGCATCGAGGCGGAGCTGGAGGTCTGATCCCCGGCCGGGACCGCACCCGGTGCGCTCCGGCGTACGGTCCCGGCCGGGGTCCTCGCAGGAACCGGCTCCGGTCAGGCCGGAACCGGGGTACGGCGGCGACGCGCCCCACCCGGCGTCGCGTCACCCGCCGCGACGCCCGTGACGCGGTAGCCCCGGACGGTCCTCCCGGCCGGGGCGCCACCGCGCCGCAGCCAGTCCACCCGCACCCACAGCAGCGCCCCGGCGGCCCGCTCCTGGGAGCCCAGCCAGGCCGCCTTCAGCCACAGGCCGACGCCCGCGCCGGCCAGCGCCATGCCGCCGGCGGCGGGCATCGCGAACGAGGACCCCGCCGCGGCGAGGAAGGCGAGCAGCAGCCACCACCCGTGGCCGCGCCGCCACACCCGCGCCGACACCGCACGGTCCTGCAGCACGTCGTTGCGGCCCGCCTTGGCCGCGGCCTTCACCAGCGCCCGGTACCGCTTGCGCCGGGCGGCGGCCACCACGGCGGCGGCCGCCAGGAACAGCACCGCCCCCGCGTACCAGCCGATCCGCCGGCCGGTCAGTCCCGGCAGGAGCGATCCCGCTCCCGCCGCCAGCACCCCGAGCCACCACATCGGGGCTGCTCCCGCTCTCACGACCACGGCCACCCGGGCCAGTCCCTGACCTCCGCGAGCCACGATCCCCTCCTCGTCCTCCAGCGCCTGTCGCGCGTCTCCGGTATCGGAACGTTCGAACGAAAAGCGTAGTCAAGGCCTGTCGGAACGGCGTCAGTACGGACGAGATCAACATGCGCGAACGGTCCGCGCGGGCGCGCGCTATTCGGCGAAGAGCCCACGGGAGGCGGCGCGGGCGTCGAACTCCTCGAGCCGTGCCTGCGCCTCGGGCAGGCGGTCGCACATCGCCTCGAGCAGCACGCGGCCCAGCAGCATCGGGGCGCAGGCCGTGTCGAAGGCCAGGCCGGTGCCGACGGCCGCCGGGATCAGCAGGTCGGAGACGCCGGCCACCGGCGCGAACGCGGAGTCGGCCACGGTCACCACGGTCAGCCCCTCCTCCCGCGCGTGGGCCAGCGCCTCGACCGTCTCCTTCGGGTGGCGCGGCAGCGCGAAGCAGAGCAGCGCGCCCGCGCCGGCCCGGCGGGCGCCGTCGATCCGGTCGTGAAGCATCGAGCCGCCCTCGGTGAGCAGGCGGACGTCCGGGTGCACCTTGGCGGCGAAGTACGCGAACCCGTGGGCCTGCGCGACCGCGGCCCGCAGGCCCAGCACCGGCAGCGGGCGGGAGGCGGCCAGCAGCCGGCCCGCCTCGCGGACGGGTCCGGGGTCGGCGAGCGCGTCGGCGAGGCGGCGCAGGTTGTCGATCTCCGCCTCGACGGCGCGCTGGTAGGAGTTCGTCTCCACCCGCTCCCCTTCCTGCGACGCGTCCGCCGGCGCCGGCACCACCTCACGCAGGCGGCGGCGGAGCGCCGGGTAGCCGTCGAAGCCGAGGGCCACCGCGAAGCGGGTGACGGACGGCTGGCTCACGCCGGCCAGCTCCGCGACCTCCACGCTGGACAGGTACGGCATCTCCGCGGCGCGGCGCACCATGCAGTGGGCGATGCGGCGCTGGGTGGGGGTGAGCTGCCGGCCCTCGAAGAGCGCCCTCAGCCGGGCGTCGGCGGGGCTCCCGGTGGTGGTGCTCAATGCATACTCCCTCTCCCGGCGGGTCACTCCGCATGACTTTATTCAGCCCGGCGGGGCGGCGGGAGGGGGCGTCCACGGCACGGGACCGTCCGGGTGCTCCCCTCGGCTACGATCCGGGCGTCCTGACGACGATCAAGAGGGGGGACCTCTTCCATGCGCCTGCGTACCGCGGCGGCCTCGGCCGCGCTCGTTCTCTGCTTCGCCACGGCCGCGACGGCGTGTTCGCCGGTCGAGGCGGCGGACAAGGAAGCGGTGGTCACTCCCACCGAGTGCGCCACCACCGCGGCCGGGATACCGGAGGACTGCGCCGCCGACGTGGACACCACGGAGATCACCGAGGGCGAGCCCGCCGAAGGGGCCCCCACCGCGCCGTAGGCGCTCGGCACCCGACACGCGGCCCTGCGCCCAGCACGCGGGGCCTGACCGCCGGTCGATGCAGAGCCGGCGGTCGGGCCCCGGTCAGACCCCCGCGCGGCGCTGCGCCTCGACGACCAGGTGGGCGGCGTCGGCGACCGTGGACGCGTCCGGGGCCACCGACGCGAGGTCGTGGGCGGCGACGGTCACCTGGTCGGCGACGGCGAACATGCCGGCGTCGGGCATCTCCCGCGGCTCCGCGCCGGGCGTCTCCAGCCGCTGGGCCCGCACCGCCAGCTCGCGGGCCAGGCCGAGGGCCTCGCCCGCCGCCCCGCGCTGCAGCCGGCTCTGCGGCGCGGCGCGCAGACGGTCGGCGAACTGTTCCACGGCCCGGGTCAGGGGTGTCGTATCAACCACACCCCGAGACTACGCGTAACGCCGGAAGGGCCCCGGGAGACCCGGGGCCCTTCCGTTCACGCGGGTGATCAGTCGCTGCTGTTGAGGATCGCGATCAGACGGAGGAACTCCGTGTAGATCCAGACCAGGGTCAGCGTCAGACCGAAGGCGGCCATCCACGACTCCTCGCGGGGCGCGCCGTAGGCGATGCCGTCCTCGACCTGCTTGAAGTCCAGGGCGAGGAAGCAGGCGCCGAGCAGGATGCCGATGACGCCGAACATGATGCCCATGCCGCCGCTGCGGAAGCCGAGGCCGTCACCGCCGCCGAAGACGGCGAACAGCATGTTCACCATCATCAGCAGGACGAAGCCGAGCGCGGCCGCCATGACGAAGCCGGCGAAGCGGCGGTTCACCCTGATCCAGCGCATCTTGTACGCGAACAGGACGGCGGCGAAGACCGCCATCGTGCCGAGCACGGCCTGCATGGCCGCGCCGCTCGCGATGTGCGTGTCGACGATGTTCGACAGGACGCCGAGGAACACGCCCTCGAAGGCCGCGTAGGTCAGGATCAGCGCGGGCGAGGCCTTGCGCTTGAAGGACTGGACCATGGCCAGCACGAAGCCGATGAGGGCCGCACCGATGGCGACGCCGTACGACCGGTTGATGTTGCCCATGTCGACCGGCAGCAGCGCCCAGGAGAGGGCGGCGGTGACGATCAGCACGCCGAGGGTGCTCGCGGTGCGCATGATGACGTCGTCCATCGTCATGCGGCCGGCGGAGACCGGGGCCTGCGGGGCGCCGTACTGGGCGGCGTCCTGGGCGTAAGGGTTCTGCGCGTACGGGTTCTGCGCGTAGGGGTTGGCCCCCTGCGTGCCGACGGCGGCTCCCCCGGCCTGCGGCGCGGTGTTGAAGCCCGCGTGGCCGTTGTCGCGGCTGAACCCCCGTCGCGAGAAGACCGGGTTGCTGCTCCTCATTTCACTCCTCCATGGCCACCCTGCGCGGCCTTGGGCTCAAGAGTAATGGACAGGCAAAAAAGTGACTCTACTGCTTGGGTAGGATCTTTCCTTCCCCCTTGCAGGCACGCAACGCCCCGGACCTCCTCGTTATGCCCCCGTGGAGCTGTGCCGGGCGGGTTCGTGGACCGGCGGGGGGTTCACCCGCCGGCGGCGGCGCCGCTTGAGCATGGCCCACGCGCCGCGCACCCCGCCCGGCGAGGCCGCCGTGACCTCGGTGCCGGCCTCCTCGGCCGCCGCCGCCGCGGCCCGGGCCACCGGCAGGAAGCCCTCGTCGCGGGTGGCGTCCGGACGCTCCTCCTCGGCCGGCCACAGCCCGAGGGCCGCGCAGACCGTGGGCAGCACCGCCATGGCCGCCGTCTGGTAGCCCTCGGCCGAGGGGTGGTAGGCGTCGGGGCCGAACAGCTCCCGCGGATGGGCGGCGAACTCGGGCCCCAGCATGTCGCCCAGCGAGACGGTCCGCCCGCCCTGCTCCACCGTGCCGATGGTCTGGGCGGCGGCCAGCTGGCGCGAGGTCCGCCTCGCCAGCCAGCGCAGCGGCTGCTGGATGGGCTCGATGGTGCCCAGATCCGGGCAGGTGCCGACGACCACCTCGGCCCCGGCGGTACGCAGCCGGCGCACCGCGCCCGCCAGGCAGCGCACCGAGCGGGTGGCGGGCGTGCGGCTGGTGACGTCGTTGGCGCCCACCATGATCACGCACACGTCCGGCGGGCCGTCGTCGGCGGCGACCGCCTCGGACACCTGCCGGTCCAGGTCCTCCGAGGTCGCCCCCGGCACGGCCACCACGCGCAGCCGCACCGGCAGCTCCGCGACCGCGGCCAGCCCCGAGGCGAGCAGCGCGCCGGGGGTCTGCCCGGAGCGGTGGACGCCCTGCCCGGCGGCCGTGGAGTCGCCCAGCATCACCAGGCGCAGCGGAGCGCGGTCCCGGGTGGCGTAGCCGCCTCCGTACAGACCGTCGGCGTTCGGGACGTGCGGGTCGTACCCGTTGGTCGTCACCGTCCGCCGGGCCAGATGCATCTCGGCCAGCAGCAGTCCCGCGGCGGCGGCGCCCGCCAGGCCGATACCGCCCCCGCCGTACGCGGCGCCGGCCGCGATCCGCCGGGCCACGCGTGCCTTCGCCGTACTCGACATCCTTCGCCGCCACCTCCTCGTCACCTGCGCACCCGCGCGGTCCTGTACTCCTTGCTTGCCCCGTGGAGGTGGTCGGCCAATCGCAATCGTGACGAGTCGGCGACGCTGTGTCAGGCCCGTAGGCTGGTGGCCACCGAATCAAGACCTGAGCGACCGGAGACAACGGTGCGATTCCACGACTCGATGATCAGCCTCGTCGGCAACACGCCGCTGGTGAGGCTCAACAGGGTGACCGAGGGCATTGAGGCCACGGTCCTCGCCAAGGTCGAGTACTTCAACCCCGGCGGCTCCGTGAAGGACCGCATCGCCCTGCGGATGATCGAAGCCGCGGAGCAGAGCGGCGAGCTGAAGCCGGGCGGCACCATTGTCGAGCCGACCAGCGGCAACACCGGCGTCGGCCTGGCCATCGTGGCGCAGCAGAAGGGCTACAAGTGCGTCTTCGTCTGCCCCGACAAGGTCAGCACGGACAAGATCAACGTGCTGCGCGCGTACGGCGCGGAGGTCGTGGTCTGCCCGACCGCCGTCGACCCTGAGCACCCGGACTCGTACTACAACGTGTCCGACCGCCTGGTCCGGGAGATCCCGGGCGCCTGGAAGCCGGACCAGTACTCGAACCCGAACAACCCGCTCTCCCACTACCACTCCACCGGCCCCGAGCTGTGGGAGCAGACGGAGGGGAAGATCACCCATTTCGTGGCGGGCGTGGGCACCGGCGGCACCATCTCCGGCACCGGCCGCTACCTGAAGGACGCGAGCGAGGGCCGCGTCAAGGTGATCGGCGCGGACCCGGAGGGCTCGGTGTACTCCGGCGGCTCCGGCCGCCCGTACCTGGTCGAGGGCGTGGGCGAGGACTTCTGGCCGACCGCCTACGACCGCGAGGTGGCCGACGGGATCGTCGCCGTCTCCGACCGTGACTCCTTCCAGATGACCCGCCGCCTCGCCAAGGAGGAGGGCCTGCTGGTGGGCGGCTCCTGCGGCATGGCCGTGGTGGCGGCACTGGAGGTCGCGAAGGGGCTCGGTCCGGACGACGTCGTCGTGGTGCTGCTGCCGGACAGCGGCCGCGGCTACATGAGCAAGATCTTCAACGACGAGTGGATGGCCGACTACGGCTTCCTGGAGGACGCGGGCCCGAGCGCGCGGGTCTCCGACGTGCTGAACGACAAGGACCACGGCATGCCGTCGCTGGTCCACATGCACCCCGACGAGACGGTCGGCCAGGCCATCGAGGTGCTGCGCGAGTACGGCGTCTCGCAGATGCCGATCGTCAAGCCGGGGGCGGGCCACCCGGACGTGATGGCGGCGGAGGTGATCGGCTCGGTCGTCGAGAAGGAGCTGCTCGACGCGCTGTTCACCAAGCGGGCGGACCTCGGCGACCCGCTGGAGCGGCACATGTCGGCGCCCCTGCCGCAGGTCGGCTCGGGCGAGCCGGTGGAGGACCTGATGGCGGTGCTGGGTTCCGCGGACGCGGCGATCGTGCTGGTGGACGGCAAGCCGACGGGCGTCGTCAGCCGGCAGGACCTGCTGTCCTTCCTCGCCAGGGGCCAGGAGCGCTGACCACGCGGTGAACCCGGGCGCGCCCCTCGCGACGGGGGCGCACCCGGGGCGTTGCGGCAAGTGGTACCCACGTGTCACGTGCGCGCAGCATGGGCTTAACACGGGTCCGGCAGGGTGGTGGATGCCGGTGGGGGCGGGAGCGGCTCCCCGCCCCGGGCCGGTGTGCGCGATGCCCGGTCCTGACCCGGTCCGCGTCCGACGCGGGAACCGTCGTCGTCCCGACCCCTCGTCCGCGAGGGGTGCGACGGTTCCCGCGACAGTCTTTTCCGCGGCAGTCTTTCCCGCGCCGCGTCAGCGCTCCCGTCAGAGGGAGGCTATGACCCGGTCGGCGAGGACGCAGACGTTGTCGGTGGGGCCGCAGGTGAACGTGAGGACGTAGCCGCCGGAGATCCCGGAGCCGCCCAGGAGCGACGGCGCGTCACCCTGGTCTATCGCCGAGGCGAGCCGTTCCGCGGTCTCCCGGTGTCCGGGCGTGACGCACAGCGTCGTCCCGTCGGCGAACTCGTAGACGTCGAGCGTCCCCATCGGCCCGGGCCGCACGTCGGCCAGCGGCGTCTCCGCCTGGGCCAGCTCCTCCAGCCGCGCCAGCGTCTGCTCGTCGTCGGCGACGGTCGGCGACTGCGCGCCGAGCGGGGTGAATTCGGGGTGGGAGGGGTGACGGCGCCGCGCGGCGGCCAGTTCGGCGGACTCGCCCTCGCCGCCCTCCGCGTCGAGCTCCAGCCCGGCGAAGTCGGACGGGTGCGGCAGGAGGAACTCGCCGTCCGGCGGCAGTCCCAGCAGGGACCGCGCCTCGGACGCGTCCCGCGCCTCCTGCGCGGCCCAGAAGGCGCGCGCCTCGGCCAGCTCCCGCTCCCGCTCCTCGGCCAGCGCCTCGGCGACGGCCGCGCGTATGTCCTCGGTGTCGGCGGCGGACCGCGCGGCGGGGACCCGCGGCGCGGCGCCCTCACGGCCGGCGGCGGACCCGTCCGGCACCGCGCTCTCCAGCTCGGCGCGCAGCGCGGCGAACTCCCCGCGCAGACGCCGCAGGGCGACGAGGACCGCGGCCCCCACGACACAGGCGGCGGCGGAGATGACCAGCAGGGCGGTCTGCATGGCGCTCACTGACGTACTCCCGGTTCCCACGGACAAACGCGCCGGACGACGACCGGCGCACCCCCGTACGAGTCGACCCCGACTTTCCTACATCGAGTTCCCCTACCGAGCTTGACGCCTGAACGGCCCGGATGTCAGTGCGAACCACCGCGAATCGGGCGCACAGCGGGGGCGCATCGGTGTCCACGGGGCGGCTGACCTGCGCGTTCTCGGCGTCGACCGTGGCCCGAGGGAGATAGGTCACATCCTGGAGGAGGTTGGGTCACGGGACGGCACCGGTCCTGTGAAGGGCCCGCCGCGGAGACTGCCGCACAGGGCTGGAGGGGCCCCGGAAACGCGCGGGCCCCGCCCCCGGAACGAACGTCCGGGAAGCGGGGCCCCACCGCGGGCCGGGCCGAGGTCAGCTGAGGCGCTCGATGACCATCGCCATGCCCTGGCCGCCGCCGACGCACATGGTCTCCACGCCGAACTGCTTGTCGTGCCACTGCAGGGAGTTGATCAGCGTGCCGGTGATGCGCGCGCCGGTCATGCCGAAGGGGTGGCCGACCGCGATCGCGCCGCCGTTGACGTTCAGGCGGTCGAGGTCGATGCCGAGGTCCTGGTAGGAGGGGATCACCTGGGCGGCGAACGCCTCGTTGATCTCCCACAGGTCGACGTCCGAGACGGACAGGCCGGCCCGCTTCAGCGCCTGGCGGGAGGCCTCGACCGGGCCGAGGCCCATGATCTCCGGGGAGAGGCCGGAGACGCCGGTGGAGACGATGCGGGCCAGCGGGGTCAGGCCGAGCTCGCGGGCCTTGGTGTCCGACATGATCACCAGGGCGGCGGCGCCGTCGTTGAGCGGGCAGCAGTTGGCCGCGGTGACCAGGCCGTCGGGGCGGAAGACCGGCTTGAGGCCCTGCACGCCCTCCAGGGTGACGCCGGCGCGCGGGCCGTCGTCCTGGGAGACGACCGTGCCGTCGGGCAGCGTCACCGGGGTGATCTCGCGCTCCCAGAAGCCGTCCTTGATGGCCTTCTCGGCGAGGTTCTGCGAGCGGACGCCGAACTCGTCCATCTCCTGGCGGGTGACGCCCTTGAGGCGGGCCAGGTTCTCGGCGGTCTGGCCCATCGCGATGTAGGGGTCGGGGAGCAGACCGTCCTCGCGCGGGTCGTGCCAGGTGGTGCCCTCCTGCTGGGCGACCTCGGCGGTGCGCGCCTCGGCGTCCGCGAACAGCGGGTTGCGCGTGTCCGGGAGGCTGTCGGAGTTGCCCTTGACGAACCGGGAGACCATCTCGACGCCCGCGGAGATGAAGACGTCGCCCTCTCCGGCCTTGATGGCGTGCAGGGCCATGCGGCTGGTCTGCAGGGAGGAGGAGCAGTACCGGGTGATCGTGCAGCCCGGCAGGAAGTCCATGCCCATCTCGACGGCGACGATGCGGCCGAGGTTGTTGCCCTGCTCGCCGCCGGGGAGGCCGACGCCGAGCATCAGGTCGTCGATGTCGCGCGGGTCGAGCTCGGGGACCTTGGCGAGGGCGGCCTGGATGATGGTGGACGCGATGTCGTCCGGACGCAGGTCCTTGAGGGAGCCCTTGAAGGCGCGGCCGATGGGGGAACGGGCGGCTGAGACGATCACGGCTTCGGGCATCAGGACTCCTGAGGCGTACGCGGCGGATAGGTCGGACTTCCTGGGAAGTTACCGGTCCGTACCCGCGCGGTCACCGCGATGGAGGTGTGACACCGGACGCATTTTTCTAAGCGCTTGCTTTTTTGGCCCCGCCCGCACGCCGCCCGCGCCTTGAGGAGGCCATGCCGGACGCGAAACCCCGGGAGCCCGGACACCGCGCCCGGATCACCGGCAGTGGTGAACTCGCCCAGCCGGCGCGCACGTTCGACGTCACGCTGCCTGGAGGCCGCACGCGCGACGAGGCCCCGGACCCGGAGCGGCTCGCCCCGCAGGTCGTCCGGGAACCCGCTTGTCCCGCACGGTGGCGGGCGACACTCTGGTCGCGTCGAGCTCCTCGGCGGGCCGCAGCGACGCCGGGGGGCCGACCGGTGGACCGGGCGATCGGGGGACTACTCCATGGAGCGGGACGGCGCCGCGCCGAGCGACGCGGCGGTGGTGAGGGTGCTGAACGCGGACGGCAGACCGGAAGGGGCCGGCTTCCTCGGCGGCCACCGGGAGGTGATCACCTGCGCCCACGTGGTCGGCAGGGCGCTGGGCTCCTCCTCGCCCTCGTCGGCGGAGCCGCCGGCCGGACGATTATGGGTCGACTTCCCCCTGGCCCGGCCGGGCCTCCGGGCAGAGGTGCGTGTCGTGTCGTGGGTCCCGGTCCAGCCCGACGGGTCCGGTGACATCGCCGTCCTGCGGTTGCTCGCCGACCCCCCGGCCAGGGCGACGGTCGCCCGGCTGGTGGAGGACGTGGCCGGACCGGACCTGCGGGTGCGCACCTTCGGCTTTCCTCCCGCCTACGACGACGGCGCCTGGAGCGTCGGACGGCTGCGCGCGCGGACCGCGACCGGCTGGCTGCAGTACGACACGGATCCGGCCAGCGAACATCGCGTGCGGACCGGCTTCTCCGGCGCCCCGGTCTGGGACGTGGCCGGGGGGCGGTGTGGTGGGCATGGTGGTCGCCGCGGACAGCAGGCCCGACGTTCGCACGGCCTACCTCATCCCCACCCGGACGCTGCGCGAGAGTTCGGCGGCCCTCGACGACACGGCGCTGCCCCCCTGCCCGTTCCGCGGCCTGAAGCCCTTCCAGGAGCGGGACGCCCGGCTGTTCCACGGCCGTGAGGAGCACGCTCGGCGCATCACGGGCCTGCTCGACCACGCGTCCGCCCTCAGCATGGTCGGCCCGTCCGGCTGCGGGAAGTCCTCCTTGCTGCACGCCGGAGTGCTGCCGGCCCTCCGGGACCGGCGGGGCCGCGAGATCATCGCCCTCCGGCCGGGCGGGGTCGGCCGGAACCCGCTGGAGTCCCTGGCCCTCGCGCTGCTGCCGGCACTCGAACCCGACCTGACCGAGACCGCGCGTCTGCACGAACTGCCCGGGCTGACGGACCTGCTGCGCGCGGGCCGGATGCCCGAGATCGTCGAGCGGCTGCCGGCCCGCCGGGGCAGGGACCGGCTGCTGCTGGTGGTCGACCAGTTCGAGGAGGCGCTCACCGGCGCCGAGCCGAGCGAGCTGGACGCCCTGGCGGCAGCGCTCGGACACGCCCTGGCCCCCGGCTCGGGGCTCCAGCTCGCCGTGACCCTGCGCGCCGACTTCCTCGTGTCCGTCCTCAGCCATCCGGGGCTCGCCCCGCTGTTCGGCGGTGACCGGCTGTTCACCGTGGGGGCGATGTCCGACGAGGAGCTGCGGGCGGCCGTCGAACGGCCGCTGGACCACACCGGCGTCCGCTACGAACCGGGGCTGGTGGACCGGATACTGAGGGACCTCGGAAGCGACCCAGGGCGGCTGCCGCTGCTGGAGTTCACCCTCACCAGGCTGTGGGAGCGCCAGCGGCGCGGGGTGATCGGACACGCCGCCTACGAGTCCCTGGGCCGCGTCGACGACGCGCTGGTCACCCACGCGGAGCAGATCTGGAGCAACGCCCTGACCGAGGAGGAGCGTGGGGCGGCCCGCGCCCTGCTCGTCCAGCTCGTCCACCCCGGTGACGAGCGGGCGGCGCCCACCCGGCGCACCCTCGCCCGCACCGAACTGCCCCCGCACCAGTGGCGGATCGCCCAGCGGCTGATGACCACCCGCCTCGTCGTGCCCGGCGAGGAGCGCCGCGGGGGCGACGGATCGTCCGAGGAGACCGTGGAACTGGCCCACGAGACCCTGCTGACGCACTGGACCCGGCTGCGCGAGTTCTTCGAGGCCGACCGCGGCTTCAGGCTGTGGCAGGAGGACCTGCGGCGGCGGATCGCCCGCTGGGACGCCGAAGGGCGCCGCGGCAGCCGGCTGCTCCGGGGCGCGGACCTGCGCGACGCCCGGCGCCGGCGGGGGCTCCACGCCGCCGAACTCCCCCCGGTGGAGCAGGAGTACGTGGAGGCGAGCGTGCGGGGCGCCCGCCGTCGTCACGTACGGATCGTCGCGCTGGGCCTGGTCCTCGGCCTCCTCGCGGGGGCCTTGGCCCTGGAGGTCCGCGCGCGTGAGCGTGGGGCCGTGAAGGACACGGCGACCCAGGCGTCCCGGGTGCTGGTGCAGCAGTCACGCGACTCCGACCTCATGGCCGACCCCTCCGACACGGGCTCCGGGTACACGGCCCTGCTGCTGGCCCTGCGGGCGTACCGCACCCAGGACACCCGGCAGACCCGGGCGCGCCTGGGCGAGATGTACGCGCGGTACGGCTTCGCCGACGTCATCGTCCCGGTGTACGCCTCTCTGCGGACCCTGCTGACCGACCCGGTGGGGCTGTGGAGGGCCTTCCCCACCGTCGACGCCGACGGACGGGTGATCGCCGCGTCGGCCGCCGACGGCGAGGTGGTGGTGCTGGACGGCGCGGGTGACTCCGGGCCACGACGGCTGTCCGACGGCCACCACGCGGACGTGACGGCGGTCAGCCCCGACGGCTCCGCGGTGGCGATGGCGCGTGCGTCCCTGCCTGTCGGATCCACCGCCGTCCCCAGCACTCCCTTGGACCCCGGCGGCCTGCCGGTGCGGTTGTACGACGTGCGGACCGGGCACGCGCGCGAGTTGGAACGTCCCGCGGAAGGGGACCCCTTCCCTGAGGAGGTGGGCATCCCGTCGGTGGACCTGCCCGGGCTGGAGCTGCCCGACCTCGGCGACCTGGCGGACCTGCCCGGCGGTGGCGGCCTCACCCTGCCGACGGAGTACGGACGGCTCGCCTTCTCCCCCGACGGCTCGGTGCTGATCGGGCAGACCGGGATGTTCGGCGAGGGCGGCCGGCTCGTCCTCTGGGACACGGCCGACGGGCACATCAGGAAGATCCTGCCCGGTCTGCCGAACGCGGTCGACGCGTTGTGGCTGGACGACGGCGGCGAACGCCTGGTCACGCTCAGCAATCGCCTGTCGGACGGCGTCACGGGAACCACGAACCTGCTGGAGGTGTGGGACCTTTCCGGGGCGGAGCCCCGGGGGCGGAAGGTGCTCACCCTGGAACAGACGATGAGGAAGTCGATCGCGCTCGACCTGAGCCCGGACCTCGACCGGGTGGCCGTGGTCGAGTCCCTCGTCAAGGGCACGGACGTCGAACAGCGCCTGACGGTGCGCGAGTTGCCGGGCGGCGAGATCCTGCGGCGGGAACGGTCCCGACAGCAGGAGATCGGCGCGGGGGTGACCTTGACCGACGGGGCGTCCCGGATCCTGGTCTACTCCGCGGCCGGTCCCGTCGCCCCGGCGTCTCCCCGGTCGCCGACGCCCCGCACCGCCCCTTCCGCCGCCTCTCCGCCCGGCTACGACCCCTTCGCGCTGTCCGAGGCGTGGTCGGTCGACCTCCTGGGCTCGGGCGATGGACTGTCGGCGGTCCTGTACGACCCGCAGGGGGTGCTCGCCCTCGTCGGCCCCGGCAAGGGAAGCCCGATCAGCAGACTGCCACCTCCGCCCCCGCGGCCGGCGGGAGCGAGCAGGCGACAGCGGCGCCCTCGTCCGACGAGGCGAAGCGGTGGATGGCGGACCTGTGCCGGGCCCTCGGCGACGAGAAGCTGCCCGCGGCCGCCGCGGAGAAACTTCCCCCCGGTGCCTACCGGGGGGCGCTGTGCCCGAAGAAGGGATGAGGAGACATGGCCGAGACCCAGCTCATCCGGGTGCCGCTGGGCGGCGGCGCGGAGCCGGAGCGCGGCGCGCGGGTGGTGGTGGAGGTCGAGCCGGCCACCTCCGGCATCGTGCGCGCCGCCCGGCCGGGGGAGATCGCCGGCACCGCCGCGCGCACCCTCGCCGACAGCTTCGACCAGGTTCGCGACGCCGCCGCGGCGCTCCTCGACCGGCTGGTCACGCTCCCCACCGCGCCCAGCACGGTCGAGGTCGAACTCGGAGTGAAGATCAACGCCGAGGCGGGAGCGGTCATCGCCAAGACGGCGGCGGAAGGGAACTTCACGGTCCGGCTGACCTGGCGGCGCGCGGACGAGGGGGCGCCCACGCCGTAGGGCCTGGCCGGCGGCGGTCCCACGCCGCGGAGTCCCCGATTCCTGCGTGCCGCGCTTCCACGCCGCCGTCGCCGTTCCTTGTCACAGGGGGTACAACGGCAACGGCACCTGCAGCGAGACGCCTCGGATCCCTACGGTGCGGCTGGACGCCTCGGCCTCCGGGGCGCCCAGGCAGGCCCCGGGCGCCGGGCGCCTCTGCCGCCCGCCTCCACGGACGCCGCCCGCGCGCCGACGACGAAACGACGAAACGACCCCGCAGGGCCGTTTCGCCTGGTCATCATGGTGTCACTCAGTGTGCCCGGAACCGGACTCGAACCGGTACGCCCCCGAGGGGCAGCGAGGTTTAAGCTCGCCGTGTCTGCATTCCACCACCCGGGCCGGTCGCGGGGCGCACGCGAGGCCTGAGCCTAGCGGCGGGACCCCGTTCGAACAGCAGCACACCCACGAAGTTGTCTTATTTTACGGGCCTCTGACGGATCGTCAGAACCGCTCCGATCCGCGCCGGCCCGCCCTGAACACTCCGGCCGGAGACCTAGGTCAACCGGAGATTGACGGGAATTCATCTCTGCCCGTCAGGACGCCCTTCAGGCATGAGGGCCTGCGTGCCGGCCCCCGCCGGGCCTGTGGACAGCCGCGCGGCTGTCCACAGACCCGTCACCCTCAGGGGGTGCGGTCCTGGCCGGCTACAGGGCCGTACAGGAGACGGAACCGGTCGGCAGGTTGCTTCCGGACGAGTTGGCCGTGAACCCGAAGGTCGTCGTGCCGTTGGCCGCCACCGCACCGTTGTGCGCCGCGTTGGTGACCGTCACCGCGGATCCGGAGGTGGTCAGGTTGCCGTTCCAGAGGCTGGCGACGGAGGTGCCGCTGGCGTTCGTCCAGTTGACGCGCCACCCCTTGAGGGCCGTGGTGCCGTGGTTCATGACCTGCACCTCACCCTGGAAGCCACCGCCCCAGGAGCTGACCACCTTGTACGACGCCATGCAGGAGCTGGGGCTCGGCGAGGTCGGCGGGGTGGTCGGAGGAGTCGTGGTGGGCGGCGTGGTGGTGGGCGGCGTGGTGGTGGGCGGCTGGCTCGGCTGGGTGCTGCCGCCGATGCCGGTCACGTTGCCGTTGCCGCCGTCGAAGACGACGTCGGAGCAGGAGAAGAAGTTCTCGTTGCTGTCCGAGCGCACCCACTGGACGAAGATCATCGCGTCACCGGAGCGGCCCGAGGGCAGCGGGGTGTTCCAGGAGTAGTAGCCGCCGTCGGCACCGGCCGAGCCCGTCTGGGGCGGGTTGGAGACGGTGTGGATGAGCGACAGGTCGGACCACTTCAGCTGCGAGGTGGGCGACCATCCCTGGCGGGTGATGTAGACCCGGAACTCACCCGGGTGCGCGGCCCAGTTGCTGTACTTGAACTGGAAGCTGGAACCCGAGGTCAGGTGCGTCTTGGGCCAGTCGTTGCGGGCCAGGTTGTAGCCCTTGAAGTCGTACGGGGAGCGGTCGCCGGCGCTGCAGATGGTGCCGTCGGGCACGTAGCCCGAGCCCCGGCCGCCGGCGTTGGAGTCGAGGACCGCGAACCAGTTGTAGAGGGAGGAGGAGCCGCTCTGGGCGAGGGCCGCCGCGCAGGCCGCGTTGGTCGGGGAGGCCGCGCCGGAGCCGGTGATCGCGTCCTTGTAGCAAAGGTAGGTCCGGGAACCCGGAGACATGGCGACGCCGTGGGCCTCGGCCGGGCCCTGGGCCAGCAGCACCAGGCCGAAACCGGAGAGCAGAGTCGCGAAAGCGGTGAGCAGGGAGGTCTTGCGCCTGATGCCGCGTAAGCGGCTGGTCAGTCTGATCACGGCAGGTGCCTTTCGCCGGTCATGCCGGTGTGCGCCGCCGGGTCGTCCACCCGACTGCAGTGCATGGGCATGACATAGAAACGTGGGGGTGGGAGCGCTCCCACTCCGGACCATAGGGCGACTGTGAACCTGCTGTAAACAGCCCGCGTCAACGAAACATCCCGAAACATCGGCACCGCCGGGCGTAGGCGTCCGAAAAGCAAACGATCGGCTGAAAAGCAACGCCGAAAAGCCCGAAGGGGCTGCCCGCACCACGGAAGGTGGGCAGCCCCTTCGGGCTCACGCAGGTGACCGGAAGGTCAGGCCTTGGCCTTCTCCTCGGCCTTGGCGGCGACGACGCCGGCGGGCGCCGGGGCGGCCACGGCGGCGGCCGGAGCGGGCTTGGCGGCCTCGTAGAACTCCTCGCGCGGGTGCTCCATGGCGCCCAGCGAGACGACCTCGCGCTTGGTCAGCGCACCGAGGGTCCAGTCCGCGAGGACGCGGATCTTGCGGTTGAAGGTCGGCATGGCCATGCCGTGGTAACCACGGTGCATGTACCAGGCGAGACGGCCCTTGAGCTTGATCTTCATCTTGCCCATGACGATCATCGCCACGCCCTTGTGGAGGCCGAGACCCGCCACGGCGCCCTTGTTGGCGTGCTTGTAGTCCTTCTGCGGGAAGCCGCGCAGCGCCGAGAGGACGTTGTCGCCGAGGACCTTGGCCTGACGCAGCGCGTGCTGCGCGTTCGGCGGGCACCAGGCGTTCGGGTTGCCGGCCGCACGGCCGACCAGGTCCGGGACCTGGGCGTTGTCGCCCGCGGCCCAGACGTAGTCGGTGCCCTGGACCTGGAGGGTCGGGGCGCAGTCGACGTGGCCGCGCGGGCCGAGCGCGATGCCGTAGCGGGACAGCACCGGGTTGGGCTTGACGCCGGCGGTCCACACGATGGTGCCCGCCTCGACCTCGAGGCCGTTCTTCAGGACCACGTGGCCGTCCACGCAGGAGTCCATGGAGGTGGACAGGTGCACCTCGACGCCGCGCGACTCCAGGTGCTGCTTGCCGTACTGGCCGAGCTTGGGGCCGACCTCGGGGAGGATCTTGTCCGCGGCGTCGACCAGCACGAAGCGCATGTCCTCACGGGACACGTTCTTGTAGTACTTGGCCGCGTCGCGGGCCATGTCCTCGACCTCGCCGATCGTCTCGGCGCCGGCGAAACCGCCGCCGATGAAGACGAAGGTGAGCGCCTTGCGGCGGATCTCCTCGTCGTGCGTCGAGTCGGCCTTGTCCAGCTGGGCCAGGACGTGGTTGCGCAGGCCGATGGCCTCCTCCACGCCCTTCATGCCGATGCCCTGCTCGGCCAGACCCGGGATCGGGAAGGTCCGCGAGACCGCGCCCAGCGCGACCACGAGGTAGTCGAAGGGGAGCTCGTAGGCCTCGCCGACGAGCGGGGCGACCGTGGCGACCTTGCGGTCCTGGTCGATGGTGGTGACACGGCCGGTCAGCACCTCGGCCTTGCGCAGCACGCGTCGCAGCGGGACGACGACGTGGCGCGGCGAGATGTTGCCGCCGGCGGCTTCGGGGAGGAAGGGCTGGTAGGTCATGTACGAGCGCGGGTCGACGACCGTGACGGTCGCCTCGCCGAAGCGCATCTTCTTCAGAATGCGTCGTGCCGCGTACAGGCCTACGTACCCACCGCCTACAACGAGGATCCTGGGACGCTCCGTGGTGCTCATGGCATCGAGTATCCACCTCTTCGGGGGGTGACCTTCGTGCGCCCCTTCACAAGCTTCTACCGGTGCTCTGTTACACTGCGCGGCTCACGTGACCCAGATCATTGCGCCGGAGGGGAACGGTGTGCGCCTGCCTCTCGTTGTCCATGGCCCGTGAGCTGCTCCTTGTCCATGTAAGGACGGCGTGAGGAACGCGAAACAGAAGAGCGTGCGTCCGGGCGCCCCGCACGGCGAACCCCTCGTACGGATGCGCGGAACCAGACGTTCCGCCCCCTGCCGGCCGCTCGTCGCGCCGCTTGTCGCCCTCCAGGGGCCAATTCCTTGTGAAGAAGTTCACGAAGGTTCTTCGCGGAGGGGTCGAGGAGGACCCGGAGGGGACCCGCGCAGGTCCGGACGGCCCTGGACACGCCACGGCCCGGCGGTGCGCCGAGGCGCTCCGCCGGGCCGTGGTGAGGGACCGGACCGGGTCAGGACCGGGCGTCCGCCTTGCGGCGGCGGGAGACGACCACCGCGCCGGCGCCCAGCACCAGGGCGGAGGCGGCGGCCAGGGCCACCGGTGTCACCGTGGAGCCGGTAGCGGCCAGGTTGCCGGTGCCGCCCTGCGGGGCGGCGCCCGAGGTGGCGCTCGCGCTCGGGGCCGGGGTCGCCGTCGTGGTCTCGGTCGGGCTCGGGGAGGCGCTGTCGCCCGGGGTCGGGCTCGGGGTGCTGCCGGCGGGCAGGATGTCGATCCCGTAGTTCTTCATCGGGCCGAACAGGCACGGCACGGAGTCCTTGACCGGGTCGGCGGCGAAGGACGCGTGGACGTGGCTCTTCGGGGTGTCCTTGTCGACGGTCAGGCGCATCTTGATCTTGGCGCGCTCGCCGGGCTTCAGGTCCTCGAAGACCACCGCGGGGCTGTCGGCGGGCTCCAGCTCGACCCAGCCGTCGCCGCTCTTCCACTCGACCGCGAGGTCGTCCTGGTCGGCGCCGGGGGTGTCGAGGACGATGAACGTCAGCGGCTCGACGTCGACGGTGTGCTCGGTGCCGTTGGTGATCCGGAAGGTGAAGGGCACCCGGTCGCCCGCGACCATCTGCTCGGGCAGGCCGATCGCCCTGGACTTCAGCGCCTTGGCGTCGGTGCACTTCTTGGCGTCGGCGAGCGCCTGCTCGGCGGCCTCCGCCTTCTCCTTGGCGGCCTTCTCGGCCTGCTTCGCGAGCTCGTAGGTGCGCCCGGCCTCGACCCGGGCGTCGTCGAGCGCCGTGCCGGCCGCCTTCGCCTTCTCGTCCGCCTCGACGTGGGCCTGGCGGGCGTCCTCGAGGGCGAGCTCGGCGTCGGTCAGCTCCTGCTCGGCGGCGGCCTTGCCCGCCTCGTCCGCCTCGGCCAGCGCGGTCCTGGCGTTCTCGACGCGCGTCACGGCGGCGTCGAGGGCTGCCTTGGCCTCGCCGGCGGCCTTCCTGGCCTCGTCGGCGGCGACGACCACGGCCGGCGGGTTGTCCTTGTCGTAGTCGACGAGGGCCTCGAGCTTGTCGTACGCCTCGATCCGGGCGCGGATGGCCTCGCCGTAGGCGGTGCGCGCCTCCTCGAGGGCCTCCTCCAGCTCCTGGACGGTGGACCCGGCCTGGGCGACCACCGGCGCCGACGTCTCCGCGAAGGCCGGAGAGGCGGCGAACAGGGCGACGGGCGCGGTCACGGCGAGAGCGGCGGCCACTGCCAGGTAACGGCGTTTCTGCACGGACATGCCTCCTGGGGCGAAATGCGCGGGTGTGGCGAAGAACGGCGGGACCACCGCCGGGCCCTCCCCCGGGCCGCCGTGCGCGACGCGCGGACGGTGATCAACCCACCGGATTTTACGAGGGGTTGACGCAATCCGCGCTGATCTTTCGGCTGGCCCGCCGCGGGCCGCCCGACCCGCTCCGGGGACAAAGAGGTGCGGACCGGGAGGGTTGCCCTCCCGGTCCGCACCGGTTGTGTGACTCATGTCATGCGCGGCGCGGGGCCGTGCCCGAGCGGTCGCTCAGGCGATGCTCCAGGCGATGCCGTCGAGGATGTCGTGCTCGCTGACCACGACCTCCTCGGCGCCGATCCGCTCCATGATCGCCTGAAGCACCAGGGCGCCGGAGCCGATCACGTCGACCCGGCCGGGGTGCAGCGAGGGGATCCGCGAGCGCTCGGCGTGCGTGGAGCCCAGCAGCCGCCCGGTGATCTCGCGGACCCGCTCGTAGGGGACGCGGGAGTGGTGGATGGCGGCGGAGTCGTACTCCGGCAGGTCCTGGGCGATCGCCGAGACGCTGGTGACCGAGCCGGCCAGGCCCACCAGGGTCCGGGCCTCGCGCAGCGGGACGGTCTCCTCCGCGAGGTCCAGGGCGGCCTCCACGTCGGCGCGTATGGCCGCGATCCGCTCGTCCGTCGCCGGGTCCACCACCGTGCCGTCCTCGACCAGGTGGCGCTCGGTCATCCGCACGCAGCCGACGTCCACCGAGCGCGCGGCGCGCACCCGGTCGTCGCCGACGACGAACTCGGTGGAGCCGCCGCCGATGTCCACGACCAGGAAGGGCTTGGCCAGGTCGGTGCGGCCCGCGAGCTCGCGGGTGGCGCCGGTGAAGGAGAACTCCGCCTCCTGCTCGCCGGTGATCACCTCGGGCTCGACGCCCAGGATCGCGAGGACGCCGGCCACGAACTCGTCGCGGTTCTCGGCGTCCCGGGAGGCGGAGGTGGCGACGAAGCGGATCCGCTCGGCGCCGTGCTCCTCGATGACGGCGGCGTACTCGCGGCAGGCGGCGAAGGTGCGCTCCAGCGCCTCGGGGGCGAGCCGGCCGGTGCGGTCCACGCCCTGGCCGAGCCGCACGATCGTCATCCGGCGGTCGAGGTCGGTGAGCTCGCCGGTCGCCGGGTCGGCGTCGGCGACCAGCAGGCGGATGGAATTGGTTCCGCAGTCGACGGCGGCGACCCGGGTCACTGCGCCTCCCCCTCCTCCGGCGCGGCGCAGCCCTGCGGTGTCACGCAGGGGCCCTTGCGCCACCACTCGGGCAGCAGGGCGATGGCCTCGTCGCCCAGCGGGTTGACGCCCGGACCGGCCACCAGGGAGTGCGCGACCAGGACGTGCAGGCACTTGACCCGGTCGGGCATGCCGCCCGCGCTGGGGAAGCCCTGGAGCACCTCGATCTCGTCACGGCGCCGGATGTAGTCCTCGTGGGCGGCGCGGTAGGCGGCGGCGAGCTCCGGGTCGGACGCGAGGCGCTCGGTCATCTCCTTCATCACGCCGTCCGCCTCCAGCGTGCCGATCGCGGAGGCGGCGCGCGGGCAGGTCAGGTAGTACGTGGTCGGGAAGGGCGTGCCGTCCGGCAGTCGCGGCGCGGTCTCCACGACGTCCGGCTGCCCGCAGGGGCAGCGGTGCGCGATGGCGCGCAGCCCGCGCGGGGGACGGCCCAGCTGGAGCTGGAACGCCTCGACGTCCGCGTCGGTGGGCTCGGTGCGCTCGGTGGGCGGCGGGGGCGTTTCCATGCCTGGGGTTCTGCTCTCTCGCTCTACGGGTGGGGGCGGTCGGTCGTCAGCGGGCGGCGTCCGCGCGGCCGGTGGCCCGGCCGGCCTGGGCCCGGTCCGTCCCGTCCGCCGTGTCCGCCTCGTCGACGTCCTCCCACAGGATGTCGTACCAGGGGCGGTCCGCGGTGGGCCGCCCGGCGTCCTGCCGAGGCGCCGAGGCGGCGCCGCGCACGGTGAACCCGGTCTCGCCCGGTCGCAGCTGGTGCAGCCGCTCGCGGATCCGCTGCTCGGCGTACGCGTCGTCCTTCCAGCGCGCCTTGAGGTCGCGCAGGTCCTCCACCCGCTCGCGGGCGGCGTCGCGCTCCGCCTCCAGCTTCGCGATCTCGGCGCGCTGGGAGACGTACTGCCGGGTCGGGTAGGCCAGGGCGACGATCAGGGTGCACAGCACCAGGGCGAGCAGCGCGGCCCGGCCGGTCAGCCGGGAGCGGCGGGCCTGGCGGCGGGTCTGGGAGCGGTAGACGCGGGCGGCGGTCTGCTCACCGAGCAGCCGCAGCCGGGTGGTCGTGGAGAACCGGTCCCGGTTCTGCGCCATCTTCTCCGCGCCTCCCCGTCGGCGTGCCGTGTGCCTGCGTGCCGTGTGCCTGCTGCGTTGCGTGCCTGCTGCGTTGCGTGCCTGCTGTGCCGCGTGAGCGTCCTGGCGGCCGTCCCGCGTCTTCTTCCCCGCACACGGTACGTGACGCCGGGGCGCGGCCGCGCGCAGCGGGGCACGCAGCGGGCGCGCGGGACACGGACAGGGGTGTGCCCCCGGAGCCGGAGCTCCGGGGGCACAGGTCGGGCGCCGCGGCCCGAGGGCCGGGGTGTCAGCCCTTGAAGCGCGGGAAGGCGCTGCGGCCGGCGTACACCGCGGCGTCGTCGAGGATCTCCTCGATGCGCAGCAGCTGGTTGTACTTGGCGACGCGCTCGGAGCGGGCCGGGGCGCCGGTCTTGATCTGGCCGCAGTTGGTGGCGACGGCGAGGTCGGCGATGGTGACGTCCTCGGTCTCGCCGGAGCGGTGGGACATCATGCACTTGAAGCCGTTGCGCTGGGCCAGCTCGACGGCGTCCAGGGTCTCGGTCAGCGAGCCGATCTGGTTGACCTTCACCAGCAGGGCGTTGGCGGCGCCCTCCTCGATGCCGCGGCCCAGGCGCTCCGGGTTGGTGACGAAGAGGTCGTCGCCGACGAGCTGGACCTTGTCGCCCAGCTTGTCGGTGATGGTCTTCCAGCCGTCCCAGTCGTCCTCGAACAGCGGGTCCTCGATGGAGACGAGCGGGTAGGCCGCGACGAGCTCCTCGTAGTACTCCGTCATCTCGGCGGCGGAGCGCTCCTTGCCCTCGAAGAGGTACTTGCCGTCCTTGTAGAACTCGGAGGCGGCGACGTCGAGGGCGAGGGCGATCTGCTGGCCGGGGGTGTAGCCGGCCTCCTTGATCGCCTCGAGGATCAGGTCCAGCGCCTCGCGGTTGGAGCCGAGGTTGGGGGCGAAGCCGCCCTCGTCGCCGAGGCCGGTGGCCAGGCCCTTGGTCTTCAGCACCTTCTTGAGGGTGTGGTAGACCTCGGTGCCCCAGCGCAGGGCCTCGGAGAAGGACTCGGCGCCGATCGGCGCGATCATGAACTCCTGGATGTCCACGTTGGAGTCGGCGTGCGAGCCGCCGTTCAGGATGTTCATCATCGGCACCGGCAGCAGGTGCGCGTTGGGGCCGCCCAGGTAGCGGAAGAGCGGCAGGTCGCTGGCCTCGGAGGCGGCGTGGGCCACGGCCAGGGAGACGCCGAGGATGGCGTTGGCGCCGAGGGAGCCCTTGTTGTCGGTGGCGTCCAGGTCGAACATCGCCTGGTCGATCAGGCGCTGCTCGGTGGCGTCGTAGCCGACGAGCTCCGGGCCGATCTGCTCGATGACGGCGAGGACGGCCTTCTCCACGCCCTTGCCGAGGTAGCGGTTCTTGTCACCGTCGCGAAGCTCAATGGCCTCGAAGGCGCCGGTGGAGGCGCCGGACGGAACAGCGGCACGGCCGGTGCTGCCGTCGTCGAGGCCGACCTCGACCTCGACCGTGGGGTTGCCTCGGGAGTCCAGGATTTCCCGGGCTACGACGACGTCGATGGACGGCACGAGCATCTCCTTCTGGGATGTGACGCGAGTGGCGCCGGACCACCTGGTCCGGCACGGGGTGCACAGCCTCCGTGGCTCTGCGAGACCGAGCCTAACCGGCCGGACGGGATCGGCCAGCCGGTCGCCCCCTCTACGGAGGGGTAACAGGAGATTAATTGTTCCGACCCGAAACAAAAAGTCGGCGGACGTATTGCGTGCAAATGCCCCGCCCCCGTGCGCGGATCACGCAACACGGGGGCGGGGCTGTCACGGGGCGGGCGGCCGGCTCGGTCGGAGCCCGCCGCCCGGCGGGTCAGCTCAGGTGGAGCATCTGGCCCGGGTAGATCAGCTGCGGGTTCTGGACGATGTCCTTGTTCAGCTTGTACAGCTTCTTCCAGCCGCCCTTGGTGTGGTGCTTGTCGGCGATCCGGCTGAGCGAGTCGCCCTTGCGGACCTTGTACTCGCCGTCACCCTTGAGCACCTTCTTGCCGGTGGGCGTGGTGACCTTCTCGGCCTTCTTCGGCTTCTCGGCCTTGACGGGCTGGGCGGGCTTCTCGGCCTTCGGCGCGGGGGCCGGGGCGGCCTCCTGCTGCGGGGCCTGCTCCTGGGCGGGGGCCTCGGCGGCGCCGCCCTGGTACGGGGAGCTGGACAGGCCGACGCCGCAGTGCGGCCAGGCGCCCGGGCCCTGCTCGGCGAGGACCTTCTCGGCTATCTCGATCTGCTGGGCCTTGGTGGCCTGGTTGGCCTGGGCGGCGTACTGGGTGCCGCCGAAGCCGGCCCAGGTCTGGTTGGTGAACTGCAGACCGCCGTAGAAACCGTTGCCGGTGTTGATGGACCAGTCGCCGCCCGACTCGCACTGGGCGACGGCGTCCCACTCGGACTCGGTGGCGGCCGAGGCGGTGCCCGCGGTGATCAGCGGGGCGGCCACGACGGCGCCGGTGAGACCGGCGACGGCGAAGGCGCGCTTGGCCTTGGAGGGGCGACGGTGCTTGCCCTGGCAGGAAAACGACATGGAGGTATCCCCTCACCGACGCCTGCGAGGTGAGCTGTCGGGTTCGGGCTATGAGGGTCGCCCGGCCGCGCACCTCCCGGTGCACGGCTTCACCCCTAGCCGGTCCGGCGATCTGGCTGCCGGACACGGCGCTTACCTGGTTCCCCCGCTCCTGCCTACGGCGCATGACGCGACGACATGTCCCGTACGGCCGTTGGCAGGATTAGGCGTGACGGCCGCCGGGGCCCGCTGGAGCGAGCGGTTCGACGTTAGCCACGCCCATGCCGGGATTTCAAAGACGATCAGGGCTTCTGAGACCCATCTCTCACTTCTCCGGAATCAGACATTCCAGGACGAAAGGGTGGGTAACTCCCCCGATTTTGCCCGGCTTTCACCCCGCCTGATCGTCTCGTCCCCTCCGGTCCCCGGCCCGGTTCAGGCGGGGAGGGACAGCTTCGTGCCCGCCACCAGACGGTCCGGGTCGTCCCCGATCAGGTCCTCGTTGGCCTCGTACAGGGCGCGCCAGCCGCCCTTGACGTCCTGCGACTTGGCGATGGAGACGAGGCTCTCGCCGGCCCGCACGGTGTAGGTGCCCGCGGGGGCCGCGTGGCGGCCCGAGGAGCCGCTCGTGGTCTCCGTGGTCTCCTCGGCGCTGGTGCCGCGGTGGCGGCCGGAGCCGGAGGAGGCCTCGGAGTCCTCCTGGGCGGCGGTGTCGTCGCCGAAGAGCGGGGTGTCGTCCCCGAACAGCTCGTCGCCCTCGCCGTCGAACAGCGGCGCGTCCTCGTCGGACGAGCCGGTGTCGCCGCTCTCCTCCTGGTCCGCGTCGCCCTTGCCCTCGCCGTTCCCGTTGCCGTCGCCCTTGCCGCCGTTCTCGCCGGACTGGCCGCCGCCGTGCTCGCCGGAGCCGCCGCCGACCTCGGGCAGGTCCGGGACGACGGGGGCGCCGGTGCCGGTGTCGACCAGGCCCAGGTCCTCGCCGAGGTCCAGCCCCTCGTCCTGCCCGGCCTCCTGGCCGAGGTCCAGGGACCCGCCGTCCACCGGCGCAAGGTCGGCGCCGGGGAAGAGGCCGTGACCCGCGCCCCGGAGCATCCCCTGGTCGGCGTCGCCGGCCGCCTCGGCCGAGCCGGAGCCGCGCGCCTCGTCCGCGCGCCCGGCGCCGGAACCGCCGGTGCGGTCGCCGCCGGCGGACCCCCAGCCGGAGGCCGAGCCGTCGAAGGAGCCGGAGTCCGTCACGTCGCCGGTGCGCAGCGCGTCCACGCCGGTGTCCACCTGGGCGGCGGGGGCGTCCTCGCGCAGACCGTTCATCGCGCCGCAGGCGAGCCACGGGGTCGCGCCCTGCTCGGCGAGGATGCGCTCGGCCACGGCGATCTGCTGCGAACGGCTCGCCTCGGCCGGGTTGGAGGCGTACGACAGGCCGCCGTTGCCCTCCCACTGGTCCTGGGTGAGCTGGAGACCGCCGAAGAAGCCGTTGTCGGTGTCGGCGCTCCAGGCACCTCCGCTCTCGCACTCGGCGACCCGGTCCCAGGTCGCCCCGTCGGCCGCGCTCGCGCCGGTGGCCGCGAAGAGCGGCAAGGCGAGGGCGGACCCGGTCACGCCGGCTGCGACGACGACCGCCGGCGCCTGACGGGGGCGGCGGTGACGACCGTTTCCGGAGAGCATGCGGATGCCTTTCGTCGACTGCTGTGGGCGCGCGACCACGTCCGGCACCGCGCCGGCGGGGTCGTCACGTCTGTGCGGGAACGTAGCCGGTGATCATCGTTCGTCACAACTCGATGTCGCACAGAACACACGAACATCACAGAACTGTCGAACTATTGCTTCCACTTGGTCCCGGCTCGGGAGTGAACTCGACCGGAAGAGTCCGCAGGCCACGCATGATGAGACCGCCGCGCCAGCGCAACTCCTCCGGCGCGGCCCCGAGTTGAAGGTCGGGCAGACGAGTGAGCAAGGTCGCCAGCGCGGCGCGGCCCTCGAGCCGGGCGAGCGGGGCGCCCAGGCAGTAGTGGATGCCGTGCCCGTACCCCAGGTGCTGGTTGTCGCGGCGGGAAAGGTCGAGGGTGTCCGGCTCGGCGAACCGCTCGGGGTCCCGGTCCGCCGCGGCCAGCACCACCAGGACCGGATCGCCGGCCGCGATCCGCTGCCCGCCGAGGGTCAGCTCCTCGGTCGCGAACCTCCAGGTCGCCAGCTCCACGGGGCCGTCGAAGCGCAGCAGTTCCTCGACGCCGGTCTCCAGGAGCAACTCGTCCCCCGCGGCCAGCGAGCGCTGCAGCCGCTCGCGTTCGGCGGGGTGGGTGAGCAGCGCGTAGGCGCCGTTGCCGATCAGGTTGACCGTCGTCTCGAAGCCGGCGAACAGCAGGATGAAGGCCATCGCGGCGGCCTCGTTCTCGGTGAGGTGCTCCCCCTCGTCCGAGGCGCGGATCAGACCGGAGATCAGGTCCTCGCCGGGGGCCGGCTGCGCGGGCAGGGCGGCGCGCTTGCGGTGGATCAGCTCGGCGAGGTAGCCGCGCATCTTCTTCACCGAGCGCGCCACGCCGCCGCGTGGGCCGCCACCGTGGCGGATCATCATGCCCGCCCAGTCCCGGAAGTCGTCCTGGTCCTCGCGCGGGACGCCGAGCAGGTCGCAGATGGCGTAGATGGGGAGCGGGAACGCGAAGTCGTGGATCAGATCCGCGCTGCCGCGCGCGGCGAAGCCGTCGATCAGGGTGTCGGTGAGCTCCTGCACGCGGGGCGCGAACTCCGCGACCCGGCGCGGGGTGAACGCCTTGGCGACCAGGCGGCGCAGCCGGGTGTGGTCCGGCGGGTCGATGTTCAGCAGATGCGTCATCAGGTCCGCCTTGCGCTCGCCCGGGATGCCGGTCCGGTTCCGGGCGTGCGCGGGCTCGTCGTGGTGCGCGGGGTTCTTCGACAGCCGCGGGTCGGCGAGGGTCTGCCGGGCGTCGGCGTACCGGGTGACCAGCCAGGCCTCCACCCCGCTGGGGAGCCGCGTGCGGTGCACGGGGGCGTGCTCACGGAGCCAGGCGTAGGCGGGGTACGGGTCGGTCGCGAACTCCCAGGTGAAGAGTTCCGGGGCGGGCGGGGCGGGCGGGGCCTGCGGCGTCTGCGGGGTCTGCGGGGTCTGCGGGGTGGAGGGCGTCTGGTGCGGCTCGTTCACCCCACGACGGTACGCGGCGGGGCCCCCTCCCCCGCGCGGGACCTGCGCCTGCCTGTCCCACCGGCTCGCGCCGGGTCCGGCCGGCCGGGCCCGCGACCCCGCGGGCGGTGGTGCCGCCTCCGCGGTGCTCCCGCCTCGCGGCACGACGGCCCCGGGGTGGGGCCCCGCGGGTCAGAGGCCCGCGGCAGCCGCCGCCTCGGCGGTGCGGATGGCGTCGCGGTAGGCGCGGGCGGCCGCGCGGAGGGCCGACTCGGGGTCGACGCCCGCCTCCTCGGCGCGGACCGCGAGGGTCAGGAGTTCGTAGCCGACGCCCTCCCCCGCCGGGAGGGCCGCGTCGAGCCCCGCCTTGCGGGCCCGCGACGCCAGCTTCGCGGTGAGCGCCAGCGCAGGCTGCCCGAGCGGCACGCCCTCGGTGACCGAGGACCGCTGCTTCTCGACCGCCTTGGTCCGCAGCCAGTGCTCCTCGACCTCCTCCGGCGTCGCCGCGGACTCCTCGCCGAAGACGTGCGGATGCCGGTGGATCAGCTTGGCGACCAGCCCGCCCGCCACGTCGTCCACGGAGAACGGCTCCTCGGCGTCCTCCTCGGCCATCCGGGCGTGGAAGACGACCTGCAGCAGCACGTCCCCCAGCTCCTCGCGCAGCTCCTCGCGGTTGCCCGTCTCGATCGCCTCGACCAGCTCGTACGCCTCCTCCAGCGCGTACTTGGCGAGGCCTTCATGGGTCTGCCGGGAGGTCCACGGGCAGTCGGTGCGGACCCGGTCCATCACCGCGACCAGGTCCAGGAGCCGCGCGCCGGGCAGGTCGTAGGAGGCGGGGAGCAGCTCCAGGTCGGGCATGTGGACGCGGCCGGAGCCGGCCAGCCGGGCCAGGCCGTCGGTCAGCGCGGGCTCGCCCTCGCCGCCGGCGACCACCACCACGGTGCGCCCGCCGGCCGCCGCGTCGACCAGTTCGCGGGCGGAGGGCGAGGCCTCCTCCACCGTCACCCCGGCCTCGCGCAGGTACGGCAGCTGCGGATGCGCGTCGTCCGCGCAGAGCACCCGGTCCGCCTCGCGCAGGACGCTCCAGGCGGGCCAGGACAGCAGACCGGGGGCGACCCGGTGGCTGGTGGTGAGCAGGACGACGCGGCCGGGGGCGTCGGGGGAGGCGTTGGCGTTCACCCTTCGAACGTAACGCAGCGGTGCGCCGCCTCCCGCCCCCGGCCCCGCGGCTCAGGCCTCGACGTCCCGCACCCAGGGGGTCTTGAGGTCCGCCCGCGCGCTCTTCTCCGCGTCCCAGGTGCCGTAGCGCGGGTTGAGCTCGACGCCGAGGTCCTTGGAGGCGTCGGCGAGCGCCTTGGTGAAGACGGGGCTGTCGGTCTCGGTGCCGAGCCGCTGCGCCAGCTCGCCCGCCGCGACCTGCAGGCGCAGGTTCTCCTCCAGCCGCTCGGGGGCGACGCCGTACTGCTGGAGCCAGGTGTTCCGCAGTCCCTTCTCCCCGCCGAGCTGCCGCTCCAGGTTGGTCCGCAGGTCCTGGACCTTCTTGGGCGTGACGGTGACGCCCGCCTCCTCGGCGGCGTGGTGCAGCACCCGGTCGATCACCATGGACTGCACGGTGAACCGGGCCAGGGCGCCGGACTGGGAGACGACCTGCCGGTACTGCTCGTCGTCGGGGACCACGGCGCGCTGTGCGTCGCGCACCTCGCGGACCCGCTCCTCGACCTGGGCCTGGGTGATCCGCTCCCCGCCCACCACGGCCGCGGCGCCCGGGTGCGCCTCGGTTCCGCAGGCGGTGAGCAGTGGCGCCGCGAGGGCGGCGGTGAGGAGGAGCGCGGTACGGCGACGGCGGCGTTGCAAGGAAACCTCCCGTTGGAGTTTGTGCTTTGGTGCACAAAGTCTTGCGGTGATCGATGGTAGGCAGCGCCGGGGCTGTGAACCAGCCCCTGGCGCCAACGTCGTGCCAACGATCGGGAAGTCCCGCCGCAACGTTGCCCGTGACATCGCCCGCGGCGTCGCCCGACCCCGCGGAGTCGGCCGTGGATCGGCCGTGGCGCCGTCCACGGAGTCGGACTGGGGTCAGCCGCCCATCTGGCCGAGCCACTGGAGGGTGCGGCGGAGGTCGCCGACCAGGGGGTGGGCGGGGCCGTGCAGGCGTTCCACGTCCAGGGCCAGGCGGGCCAGGGTGTCGTGGGCGGCCTGGCGGTCGCCGAGGGCGAGCAGCAGGTGCCCGATGCGGCGGCGCAGGTCGTGGGCGCGGGCCGGGTCGCCGCCGGCGTAGGGGTTCTCGTAGGCGGGCAGCAGCGCGCGGTACTCGGCGAGCGCGGCGGTGGCCTCGCCGAGCTGTTCCAGGCAGAGCGCGGCGTCGAACCGGAACCCGAGCGCCTGGCGGTCGTCGTGGCCGGCCTCGGCGGCGCGTTCCTCGGCGAGGCGGCGCAGCTCGGGCAGGGCGCGGCGGTACTGGCCGTCGTCCATCAGGGTGGCGGCGTACAGCTTGCGCAGGGTGCGCACCACCGGGGAGCGCTCGCCGTGCTGGTGGGCGGCGTCCGGGAGGATCGCGCCGAGGAGGTCCACGGCCTGGGTGATCCGCCCGTCGCCGAGCAGCCGCTTGACCTCGTCCACGGCGTCGGCCACGGCCGGCTTGCCCGCCCTGGAGGCCGCCGGGTCGGCGGCGGGCGGCGGGGTGACGGGCCGCGGGGCGGGCGTGCGGGCACGGTCGGGCCAGGGCGCGTGCGGGCGCAGGAAGGGCCGGGTGGGGTCCAGGGGCGCGCCGCTGGGCAGTCCCCGCTCGGGGAGCAGCGGCAGCAGCGCCTCGTAGACCTCCTGGGCGGAGGACGGCCGGTTCTGCGGGTCCTTCTCCAGCAGCCGCAGCACCAGGCGCTCCAGCGGCTCGGGGACCTCGGCGCGCAGCCGACGCAGCGGCAGCGGCGGGTCGTAGAGGTGCCGGTGCAGGACGCCGAGCGCGGTGGTCCCGGCGAACGGGACCTCGCCGGAGAGGAGTTCGTGCAGCACCACGCCGAGCGCGTACAGGTCGGTGTAGGGGCCGACGGCGCCGCCCATGGCCTGCTCGGGCGCCATGTAGGCGGGCGAGCCGATGGGCGAGCCGGTGTGGGTGAGGCGGGTGGTGTCGGAGTCCATCACGGAGGCCACGCCGAGGTCCAGCACGGTCACCGTGCCGTCCTGCTTGACCATGACGTTCCGCGGCTTGAGGTCGCGGTGGACGATCGGCACCGCGTGCACCGCGCTGAGGACCGCGCACAGCTGGGCGGCGACGGCGGTCGCCCACGGCCAGGGGTACGGGTCGTGCTCGGCGAGGTGGTCGGCGAGGTCCGCGCCGTCGACGTACTGCATGACCAGGAACAGGTCGTCCTGCTCGCTGCCCGCGTCGTGGACGGTGACCAGGCCGGGGTGGTCGACCTGGGCGGTGACCCGGCACTCGCGCAGGAAGCGGCGGCGCAGTTCCTCCGCCTCGGCCCCGGCGACGCGGTCGGGACGCAGCAGCTTGACGGCGACGCGCCGGTCGAGGCGGCGGTCGTAGGCGGTCCACACCTGGCCCATGCCGCCCTGGCCTATGAGCGTGGACAGTTCGTAACGTCCGGCGACGACCCGGCCGGTGGTGGTGGTCACCTGGCGTCCTCCGGGCCGCCGTCCTGCTTGCGCAGCAGTTCGCTGAGCTCGTCGAGCTCGGCGCGCACCTGGTCGATGCGGCCGCCGGGCGCGGGGGTGGTGGGCGGCGGGGGCGTGTGCGCGGGCGTGGGCGTGTGGGTCGCGGCGGGGGTGTGGTTCGGCGTCGACGTGTGGTTCGGGGTGGAGGTGTGGTTCGGGGTGGGCGCGTGGCCGCCGCCGGACCAGGTGCCGGGCTGCCCCTGCTGCTGCGGGAGCACGGGGTAGCCGTAGGGGCCGGTGTTCTGCGGGTAGCCGTACGCCCCGGCGGGACCGTGACGGTGCCCGTGCCCGGCGAGCGCGGCGTCCGCGAGCCGGCGCCGCTCGTCGAAGTGCCGGATGTCGACGGCCAGGTAGTAGGAGACGACGGCGAGCAGCGTGACCAGCAGCAGCAGCACGCCGACCGTCTCGGCGGGGGTGTCGACCTCCTCGTCCGGCTCCGACAGCAGCAGCGCCATGGAGACCACCAGCAGGACGAAGGAGAGGCCGCAGAGCACCCAGTCGAGGGCCTTGCGGGTGACGATCGCCAGTCGCATCATCGGCACCCACATCAGGAAGCCGATGCTGCCGAGCGCGATCGCCACGAAGAGGATCCGCAGGAACACCAGCAGTCCGGTGGGCGGCGGCGGCGTGACCGGGTGGTGATGGCCCTGGCCCTGCATGGCATCTCCTGTGTTGTATCGACGGCTTCGAGCAGGGTACTGGCCGGTTCGCGCGCCTGGCCCCGGAGTACGGGATCCGTTTCCGGATCGCAGCCGGGGGCGGTGCGCGGGCGCGGCCGTGGGGGCGTCCCGGGGGTGAAGGGGCGTCAGAGGGGAGGGAGCACGCCGTCGGTCAGGGCGTCGCGGGAGCCGCGGACCAGGCGCGTGCCGAGGGCGGCGGCCCGGCGCAGCGCGGCCTCGAACTCGTCGAGGGCGCGGAAGCGTTCGCTGTGGCGGCGCTGGTCCTCCAGGGGCAGCCTCGGCACCCGCAGGCGGCGCACGTCGAGGCGGGTCGTGGTGGAGGCGAAGCGGCTGGCCCGGCGCTGGTTCGCGGTGCCCCGCAGGAACCCCGCCAGGAACCAGGCATCCAGGGTGTCCGGGTCGGGCCGCAGCAGGACCAGATTGCGGCCGAGGAGCGCGCCCGCCGCCTCGTCGCCCACCACGCGGGCCACCGCCTCTCCCCCGGTCACCGGAAGCACGACGTCCCCCAACCGGGTGACCACGGGCTCGTCCTTCCCCGCTCCGTCCTCGGGCAGCGTGCCGGAGGGAGCCGCACCCGTGACGACGTCGTGGTCGGTCAGGACCCGCGCGCCTCTCCTTCCGCCCGCCCCGCCCGGCGCGAGGGTGAGGGCCCCGCCGCGGAGGAGGTCCCCGACGGTGGTGACCGGGCCGGAGCCACGGGCGGCGGCGGCCGCTTCGTCCACGGGCGGCGGGAGGGGTGCGAGCGCGGCGACGGCCCGCAGCGTCACGTCCAGACGTTCCCGGACCGCCGCCGGCCGCTCGGGGCCGTCGCGGGTGACGGGCGGGGGCAGGTGCCGTGCCGGGGTCAGGTCGACCTCGTCGTCCAGCAGGTCGACCACCGGGACCGCGCGGGCGACACCGGGGTGTTCGTCCAGCGTTCCGGTGCGGTCGAAGGCGCGCCAGAGAGCCAGTGCCGCCTCCCGCACGTGCCCGCAGTCCCGTCCCGGCCGGGAGACGGCGCCGGACACCGGGGTGCCCGTCGCCGGGGCGCCGGACGTCGGAATGCCGGACTTCGAGGTGCCGGACGTCCGGGCGCCGGACGTTGGGGTTTCGGACCTCGCGACAACGGACCTCGTGGCACCGAGCTCCGTGGCACCGGGCTTCGTGGCAGTGGACCTCATGGCAGTGGACCTCGTGGACCTCGTGGCGCTCGCCGCTCGCGCCTCGGGGGCGGGGGCGAGGGCGGTGTCGGCCATCAGCACCCGCGCCGGGACGGGGCCGCGGCCCGGGCGGCGCAGTATCCACAGGTGGAGGGGGAGCCCGTGCGGGGGCGCGCTCCCGGCGGGCAGGGCGATGACCGCGCGCAGCGCGCCCCGGCGCAGCAGGTCGGCGCGGATCCGGCGGCCGGAGCGGCGCGAGGCGGCGGCCGGCGGCATCAGCAGCACGGCGGTCCCGCCCTCGCGCAGACGGGCCAGCGCGTGCTGCACCCAGGCCAGCTCCGACTCGGTGCGTGCCGGGAAGCCGTACCGCCAGCGGGGGTCGTGTGCGAGGTCCTCGTGGCCCCAGTTGCGCTCGTTGAACGGCGGATGGCACAGCACGATGTCGGCCCGCAGCAAGGGGGCGGCGTCGGCGCGCAGGGTGTCCGCGGTGGTGACGCGCACCGGGCCCGGGGTGTGCAGGGCGAGACGCAGGGCGGTGAGCGTGGTGAGGACGGGGACACTGTCCTGACCGTGCAGCACATGAGCTGGGTGTGTCCGGGCGACGGCGCGCAGCAGGGCGCCGGTGCCGCAGGCCGGGTCGAGGACGACCCGGGGTGGGCCGGGACGGTCCGGGCCGTGCGTTCCCGCCAGGTCGGCCATCAGCCCGGCCAGGCCCGGCGGGGTGAGCGCGTGCCGACGGGGGTCCGTGTACCGGTCGAGGAGGAACTCGTAGGTCCGGCGCGGGCCGCTCCCCTCGGCCAGTTCGGCGACACCGCGCAACAGCGACGCGCAGGCGGCCAGTTCGGGGGCGCCGGGCACCACGGGTGCGGCAGGACCGAGGCGCGGGGCGAGGACGTTCGCGAGGTCCGCCGGCAGGAGGGCGGCGAGCCGCTCGTCGGAACCGGCGGCGATCTCCAGCCAGCGGGTGGGCCGCTCGTGCACCAGGAGCAGGACGCAGCCCGCCTGCACCAGAGCCACGGCGGGACCCTGCGGGTGTGCGGTCACCTGCCGCCAGACACGCTCCCGCAGCGGGACCTCGACCAGCTTCCCCTGCCGCCGCAGCCACTCCTCCACGTCCGCGAGGAGGAACGCCGGACCGCTCTCCGTGCCGCCCACCGGTTTCGGGAAGTCCCCGTGCCTGCGACGCCAGTTGCTGACCGCCGCCCGCCCGACACCGGCGAGCCGGGCGATGCCGGCGGCCGTCACCTCGGTCGCGTCCTCCTGCACGGGCCCCCTTCCCTCGTTCGGTGGGGCCGAGCATAACCACACGATCACGACGTACACAGCGAGTTGCTTTGAACGTCTGTGCATACAGGTTGATCCCATTCACACCTCTGTCCCCACCACCTGGCGGGACGTCAGACCGAGCGCCAGGACCGCTCCGACGCGGATCCGCCACCTCCACCCTCACCTCGGACACCACCGCACGACTGTTCACACATACGTCCCCGGTTCATCACAAGACCGTCTCGGCGCGGGGTTTTTGGTTGATCGAGTTCACAACACGTGATCTCCTTGGAGTGCTGCACGTGGACACGACAACGGGCGGCGATCACGACCCTTGGAGGGGGAACCCCGATGTCCCAGCAGATGCCTTACGCGCCCGTACCGCCGCCGCCCCTGCCGCCTTACCAGCAGCCGCCGAAGAACGGCATGGGCACCGCCGGTCTGGTGTGCGGCATCATCGCCCTCATCCTCGCCGTCACGGTGATCTTCTCCGTGTTCGGCGGCGTCCTCGGCGTCCTCGCGGTGATCTTCGGCATCATCGGCATCAGCAAGGCGAAGGCCGGCGAGGCGACCAACAAGGGCGCGGCCGTCACCGGTGTGGTGCTCGGCGCCATCGCCGTCGTGGCCGCGGCCGCCATCACGATCGTCTCGGTCTTCGTGGTCAACAAGCTGGGCGACGACATCGCCAAGGACCTCGACCGGCTCGAGAAGGAGTCCGGCACGAGCGCGCCGCTGGACCCGGGCACCGAGGAGACCGCGGAAGAGGCGGGCGCCGAGGGCGAGGCCGCGGACGGCAAGCCCTTCACCATCGACGACATGGCGGAGTGGGAGGACGGCGTCACCGTCAGCATCGACAAGATCGCCAAGTTCACGCCGAGCGACGTCTCCGCGGGCCACGAGAAGGGCAACGACGCGTACAAGGTGACGGTCGTCGTGGAGAACACCACCGGCAAGAACTACAAGCTGGCGAACCTCATGGTCGACGCGACCGCCGGCAAGAACGGCACCCCCGGTTCGCAGGTCTTCGACTTCGACTCCGACCTGGAGCTCAACGCGGGCACCGTCGCCCCGGGCAAGAAGGCCACCCTCGTCTACGGCTTCAGCGTCGAGGCGGGCGCCAAGACCATCGACCTGTCGGTCACCCCGGACTTCATGTCCGACCCGGTCGTCTGGGAGCTCAAGACCCCCTGACCCGCCCCCGCGCGACCGTCCACCGGTCGCCACCCTGACACGTGAAAGGGCCGCCCCGCCGGGGCGGCCCTTTCACCGTTCTCCGGCGAGGCGGTGTCAGACCGGCGGCAGGACGCCGTCGGTGAGGGCGTCGTAGGTGCCGCGGACGAGACGGGCGCCGAGGGCGGCGGCCTGGCGCAGGGCGGCCTCGAACTCGTCGAGGGCGCGGAAGCGGTCGCCGTAGCGGCGCTGGTCCTCCAACGGAAGTCTGGGCACTCTCAGGCGGCGTACGTCGAGACGGGTGGCGGTGGAGGCGAAGCTGCTGGCCCTGCGCTGGTTGGCGGTGCCGCGCAGGAATCCGGCGAGGAACCAGGGGTCGAGGGTGTCGGGGTCGGGCCGCAGCAGGACCAGGTTGCGGCCGAGGACCGCGCCGGCCGCCTCGTCGTCGACCACACGGGCGACGGGCTCGCCCCCGAGGACGGGGAGGACGACGTCCCCGGCACGCGTGACGACCGTGTGCTCGTCGCCGGTGCCGTCGTCGGACAGCGCGCCGGAGGGGGCCGTGCCGGCGAGGACGTCGTGGTCGGTCAGGACCGGCAGGCCGCGACGGCCGCCGGCGCCGCCCAGCAGGAGCGTGAGGACCCCGCCGCGGACGAGTTCCCCGACGGTGGTGACCGGGCCGCCGGCGCCGGGGGCAGGCTCTTCCCCGGGCGGCGGGAGGGGGGCGAGTTCGGCGGTCCGTCTGAGGGTGTCGCCGAGGCGTTCACGCACGGCGGTGAGCTGTTCGGTGTCCTGGGCGGTGACCGGCGGGGGCAGGTGCCGGGCCGGGGTCAGGTCGACGTCGTCGTCCAGCAGGTCGATCACCGGGACCGCGCGGACCCGGCCGGGTTCCTCGGTGACGTCACCGGCGCGGTCGAAGGACCGCCAGGCGTTCAGGGCGGTCTCGCGGACGTCTCGCGGGTCGGTCTCCGGACGGCTCCCCGCGCCGCCGGCCGTGTCGACGAGCAGCAGCCGGGGCTGGACCGGTGCGACGCCGGGGCGGCGCAGCACCCACAGGTGGAGCGGAAGGCTGTGCGGGGGTGCGCTCCCGGCGGGCAGGGCGATGACCGCGCGCAGCGCGCCCCGGCGCAGCAGGTCGGCGCGGATCCGACGGCCGGAGCGGCGCGAGGCGGCGGCCGGCGGCATCAGCAGCACGGCGGTCCCGGTGTCCTTGAGCCGGGCGAGGGCGTGCTGGACCCAGGCGAGCTCGGACTCGGTGCGGGCGGGGAAGCCGTACTCCCAGCGGGGGTCGTAGGCGAGGTCCTCGTGGCCCCAGTTGCGCTCGTTGAACGGCGGATGGCACAGCACCGCGTCGGCCCGCGCCGTGGAGAACGCGTCGGCCCGCAGCGTGTCGCCGGGAGCGGTCCGCACCGGGCCCGGGGTGTGCAGGGCGAGCCGCAGGGCGGCCAGCGCGGCGAGCGCGGGGGCGCTGTCCTGGCCGAGGAGTTCCGGTTCGGGGTGGGGCCGGGAGGCGGCGGCGCGCAGCAGGGCGCCGGTGCCGCAGGCCGGGTCGAGGACGACGCGGGGGGACGTGCGGTCGCCGTCGCCCCCGTCGCCGCCCGGCCCGGGGACGGTCTCGGCGAGGTCGGCCATCAGCCCGGCCAGGTCGGGCGGGGTGAGGGCGTGGTGGCGGAGGTCGACGAACCGGTCGAGGAGGAACTCGTAGGTCTGGCGCGGGCCGCTCTCCGCGGCCAGCTCGGCCACGCCGCGCAACAGGGCGGCGGACGGCAGGAGTTCGGGTCCGGTGGGCACCCGCACGGCCCGCGGGCCGCTCGACGGACCCGCCTCGGCGGAGGCCTGACCGCCGCCGAGGCGGCGGGTGAGGGTCTGTTCGAGGTCCGCCGGCAGGAGCGCGGCGAGCCGCTCGTCGGAACCGGCGGCGATCTCCAGCCAGCGGGTGGGCCGCTCGTGCACCAGGAGCAGGACGCAGCCCGCCTGCACCAGGGCGGCGGCCGGGCTCTCGGGGTGCCCGGACACCTGCTGCCAGACCCGCTCCCGCAGCGGGACCTCGACCAGCTTCCCCTGCCGCCGCAGCCACTCCTCCACGTCCGCGAGGAGGAACGCCGGACTGCTCTCCGTGCCACCGACCGGCTTCGGGAAATCCGCGTGCCGACGACGCCAGTTGCTGACCGCCGCCCGTCCCACACCGGCGAGCCGGGCGATATCGGCGGCCGTCACCTCGGTCGCGTTGTCCTGCACCAGGCACTCCCCTCGGACGGCTTCGAGCAGAGCATAGCCATCTGGGCTCCTGGTTCACAGCGTGTACGGCCACCAATTTGTGAACTTGGTTGACCCCGTTCACACAATCATGCTGTCATGGTCGTGTTCGACCGGCCCGTGCAGTGCGTCTTCGCGGCCGCCGGGACACCTGCCGCTGTCTCCAGGACCTGAGAAGGAACCACCTGCCATGCGCTCTTCCACCCGTACCGCCGCCCGGCTGACCGCGGTCGCCGCCACCGCCGTTCTGCTCGTCACCGGCTGCCAGTCCGGCTCGGACGCCAAGGACTCCAAGGGCTCGAAGGACTCCCAGGGCAGCGCCGGCCAGGAGGTCTTCGCGGGCCTGTCCGGCGAGCAGATCGCCGACAAGGCCGTGAAGGCCACCACGGACGCCGAGTCCCTGCGCTTCAAGGGCACGATGCCCGACGAGGAGACCGGCAAGACGATGGCGATGGACATCGCCATGGACAAGAAGGGCGCGTGCGCGGGGACCATCAGCCCTGAGGGCGAGGGCACTATGGAGATCATCAGCACCGAGAAGACGCTCTACATGAAGCTGGACGAGAAGGCCCTGCGCGCCCAGAACAAGGACCAGGACGCGGCCACCCTCGACGCGATGGTCGACATGATCGGCGGCAAGTGGGCCAAGACCTCGGCCGACGGCGCCGGCGACGTGGCCGAGATGTGCAACCTCGACACCATCCTCGGGGAGCTCAAGACCGCGAGCACCGCCGGCTCCAAGCGCGGCAAGGAGACCGAGCTCGCCGGCACCCCGGCCTTCACCGTCACGGCGAAGGAGGGCAAGGGCTCCACCACGCTGTACGTCGCCACCGAGGGCAAGCCCTACCTGCTGCAGGTCGACACCACCGAGAGCGGCGCCCCGGTCTCCCTGAAGTTCAGCGACTACGGCAAGCCGGTCCCCTCCGCCGCCCCCAAGGGCGAGATCGTGGACCTCGACAACCTCTGAGCCAGCCTCCCGGTCGTCGCACCGAAGTCATCGGACCGAAGTCGTCGCACCGAAGTCATCGCGCCGAAGTCGTCGCACAGGCCGCGGGGCCGTCCTCCGTCCACACGGGGGGCGGCCCTGCGGCCTGTTCGGTGGCCGTCACCGCGAACGCGCCGGGGTCGGGGTCGGGGTCGCGTCAGCCACCGCACTGCTTGAGCATGGCCGCCTTGTCCGCCTTGGTCACCGGGAGTTCGTACTTCAGCGAGACCTGGGCGAAGCGCACCGCGTAGGCGCAGCGGATCTGCTTGCTCGGCGGTACCCAGGCCGCCGGGCCTGAGTCGCCCTTGGACGAGTTGGTGGGGCCGTCCACCGGCAGCAGGTTGAGCGGGTCGTTGGCGATGGCCTTCCGCTTGTCCTTCGACCAGCGGGAGGCGCCCATCTGCCAGTCGTAGGACAGCGCCATCACGTGGTCGATCTGCACCTCGGCGGCGTCCGCCTTGGCCCAGTCGATCTCCTTCCCTGTATAGGGGTCCGCGAGCGTCATCTCCACGACCACGCAGTTCGAGCCGGAGCGGAACTTCAGCTCGTCACCGTCCCGCTTCAGCAGGTCGTTGCGGGTGTCGCAGCCGTTGCGGGAGAGGGGGACGTCGGCGGTGTCCAGCCACGCCTCGCCGAACTCGTCGCGGTCGTAGCCCGTCTTGGGGCCGCGGCCCTTCACGTCCACCTTCTCGATCAGGTCACGGGCCTTGGCGCGGTCGGCGTCCGAGGACACCACCGCGAGGCCCGGCTTGGTGCCGTCCGGATTGTCGAGCGGGCTGACGGCACGCCCCGCGGCCGCCTGCGGGCCGGTCGGCGAACCGGCTTGGTCCGAGGGCGAGTTGTCGAGCGTGCCTTCCGGCATCTCGCACCCGGAGACCAGTACCGCCGCCGCTCCGATCGCGGAAAGGACACCGAGGGCTCGGCGGCGGTCGCCGCCCGGCCTTCTGTTGCGCATAGTTCGCTACCTCCGGTCGTGTCGGAACTGCACGAACTGATGCGATCATGCCCCCGGTGGTAGCGGACATTCCGGCCCTCACTCGTACGAGTCGGCGACGGCCGGACTCATACCTTGCCTATCCCCAGGGAGTTGTCGGCCGGCAGCAGACCCGAGGCGATCACCGCCACCCAGAAGTCGCCCAGCAGATCGGCGAGTCGGGCGGTGTTCCGCCCGCCCGTAGCGCGCCAGGGCGCCGAGGCCAGCCGGTCGGTCTCCCGCTCCACCCGCTCACGCAGCGCCCTGCCCTCCTCCGTGGCCTCCCCGCCCTCCGTCACCAGGCCGCGCCCGGCCAGCCGGCTGCACGCCGTGTCCCACTCCGGCGCGCTCCACTCCCGGCTGGCGAGGGTCTGCCGACTGGCGGCGCCGATCGCCGCGAAGGAGACCAGCGCCTCCACCGGGTCGAGCCCCGCCGTCATCAACGCGGCCACATGACCGTCGCCCCGGTGCTCGCGCAGGATCGTCGCCGCCTGCCACAGCTGGAGGTGCGGTTCGTCCGGCCAGGGCAGCTCGGCGTTGGCCGCGGCCAGTGGCCTGCCGGCGAGGTCGGCGGCCTCGGCCGCACGCCGGGCGAGCGCTGCGGCAGCGCGTATCTCCGGGCCGGCCACCCGCTCGCCGAACAGCGAGCGGTAGGCGCGGTCCACCCCGCGCAGCCGCGCCGCGAGGACCTCCTCCGGGCTCGCGACCCGCCACGCGGCCGGCAGCTGCCGCTCCACCATCCGCGGGCTCATGCTGCAGAAGGCCGAGGCCGCGCGCACCGCGCCGACGGCTCCGAGCGGGGCGGCCCGGAAGGCGAAGTAGGCGGGCCACCGCTCCCGCACGTCGTAGCCCAGGGCGGCCGCCTCCTCGAAGGCCTCCGGGGCGTAGTAGAGCACCGCGTGCAGCGGCTCGAGGAGGTGCCAGATCCGGCGGACCTCGGTGGGGCCGACCTCCGCCGGCGCCGCTGTCGCGGCCGCGGCAGGGGCCGTGGTTCCGGTCTGCTCCGTCATGGGATGCCTCCACCGTCGGCGAGGGAAGAACCTGAACTTGTCACTGTCCAGATTGAGCCGCAGGGCAGAACTTGTCAATGACCAGATCGGAGTAACCTGGCCCCATGGCCACCACCCGCCCGACGCCTCCGGACCGCCCGTACCACCACGGCGACCTGCGGCGCGCGATCATGTCCGCCGCCCTGGAGGCCATCGCCGCCGAGGGCCCCGCGGCGCTGAGCCTGCGCGACCTCGCCCGCCGGGCCGGCGTCTCGCACGCCGCGCCCGCCCACCACTTCAAGGACCGCACGGGTCTGCTCACCGCCATCGCCGCCGAGGGGCACGAGCTGCTCGCGGACACCCTGCGCCGGGCGGGCGACCTGCGGGAGGCCGGAGTGCGGTACGTCCGCTTCGCCCGAGAACACCCGGCGCACTTCCAGGTGATGTTCAGCCCGCAGCTGCTGCGGCCCGACGACGTCGAGCTGGTCACCGCGCAGGCCCTCTCCGGCGCCGCGCTGCAGGACGCCGTGGCCCAGGTCCCGGACCGCGACCGCGGGGTGGAGACCCGGCTGGCGGGCGTCGCCGCCTGGTCACTGGCCCACGGCTTCGCCACGCTGCTGCTGGCGCACAACCTCGACGACGCGCTCGGTGGAGGCGACCCCGAGGAGACGTTCCGCGAGCTCGCCACGACGCTGTTCCGGCCCGGCGGCGACGCGGATGCGCCGTAGGTCTGCGGACGGGGCGTAGGTCCACGGACGCGCCAAGGGTTCGCGCGCGGCCCCGCGCCGCGCCGTAGGCCCCCGGGGAGGCCGCGGACACGCCGGAGGGGCGGGCCGCGCCGCGCGCCGCCCGCCCCTCCGCCCAGGAAGCATCCACAACCCGGGAACATCCGTGCAGGAACATCCGCCCGGGACCGTCCGCCCGGATCACGTCCCTCGGATCACGTCCCCCGAGACAGGACCGCCGCCCCGGGACCCGTCCAACAGGACCGCCGCCCCGGGACCCGTCCGCCCAGGACCGCCGCCCCGGGATCCGTCCGCCTAGGACAGCCGTCCCGGGACCCGTCCGCCTAGGACAGCACCGTCGTCAGGAACTCCCCGGTCCAGGACAGAAGTTCGCGTCCCGTCAGCGGCTTGCCGCCGATCTTCGCCGTCTTGGGCCGCGGCACCAGCACCTGCTGCGCCGTCGCCTTGATGACCGTCCCCGGGTACACCCGCTTGAGCCGCAGCTCCTGCGACTCCCGCAGGTCCACCGGCGCGAACCGGATGTTGTTGCCCTGGAGCACGATCTCGCCCACCCCGCAGGACCTGGCCAGCATCCGCAGCCCCGCCACCAGCAGCAGGTTCTCCACCGGCTCCGGCAGCTTGCCGTACCGGTCGACCAGCTCCTCGCGGACCGCCGCGACGTCCTCCTCCGAGTTGGCGGAGGCGATCGACCGGTACGCCTGGAGCCGCAGCCGCTCGCCCGGCGCGTAGTCGTGCGGGACGTGCGCGTCCACCGGCAGCTCGATCTTCACCTCCAGCGGCGGCGCCTCCTCCACACCGCCCTCCAGCGAGGCCCGGTACTCCGCCACCGCCTCGCCGACCATCCGCACGTACAGGTCGAAGCCGACGCCCGCGATGTGACCGGACTGCTCGCCGCCGAGCAGGTTGCCCGCGCCGCGGATCTCCAGGTCCTTCATCGCCACGTACATGCCCGCGCCCAGGTCGGTGTGCTGGGCGATGGTCGCCAGCCGCTCGTGCGCGGTCTCGGTCAGCGGCTTCTCCGGCGGGTACAGGAAGTAGGCGTAGCCCCGCTCCCGGCCACGGCCGACCCGGCCGCGCAGCTGGTGCAGCTGGGAGAGGCCGAAGTTGTCGCCGCGCTCCACGATCAGCGTGTTGGCGTTGGCGATGTCGATGCCCGACTCCACGATCGTCGTGGAGACCAGCACGTCGAACCGCTTCTCCCAGAAGTCGACGACCACCTGCTCCAGCGCCTGCTCCGACATCTGGCCGTGCGCCGTCGCGATCCGCGCCTCCGGGACGATCTCCCGCAGCCGCGCCGCCGCCCGGTCGATCGACTCCACCCGGTTGTGGATGTAGAACACCTGGCCCTCGCGCAGCAGTTCACGCCGGATCGCCGCGCCGATCTGCCGCTCCTCGTACGGGCCGACGAAGGTGAGCACCGGGTGGCGTTCCTCCGGCGGGGTGGTGATCGTCGACATCTCGCGGATGCCGGTGACCGCCATCTCCAGGGTGCGGGGGATGGGCGTGGCGGACATGGTGAGCACGTCCACGTTGGCGCGGAGCTTCTTCAGCTGCTCCTTGTGCTCGACGCCGAACCGCTGCTCCTCGTCGACGACGACCAGGCCCAGGTCCTTGAACTTCGTCTCGGACGAGAACAGCCGGTGGGTGCCGATGACGATGTCCACCGAGCCGTCCCGCAGCCCCTCCAGGGTCGCCTTGGACTCCGACTCCGACTGGAAACGGGAGAGCGCCCTCACCTTCACCGGGAACTGCGCGTACCGCTCGCTGAAGGTGCCGAAGTGCTGCTGCACCAGCAGCGTGGTGGGCACCAGCACGGCGACCTGCTTGCCGTCCTGGACCGCCTTGAACGCGGCGCGCACCGCGATCTCGGTCTTGCCGTAGCCGACGTCGCCGCAGATCAGACGGTCCATCGGGACCGACTTCTCCATGTCGGCCTTCACCTCGGCGATGGTGGTCAGCTGGTCCGGCGTCTCCGCGTAGGGGAAGGCGTCCTCCAGCTCCCGCTGCCAGGGGGTGTCCGGGCCGAACACGTGGCCGGGCGCCGCCATGCGGGCGCTGTACAGCCTGATCAGGTCGGCGGCGATCTCCTTGACCGCCTTCTTCGCCCGCGCCTTGGTCTTCGTCCAGTCCGCGCCGCCCAGGCGGTGCAGGGTGGGCGCCTCGCCGCCGACGTACTTGGTGATCTGCTCCAGCTGGTCGGTCGGGATGTACAGCCGGTCGCCGGGCTGGCCCCGCTTGGCGGGGGCGTACTCGACCACCAGGTACTCGCGGGTCGCGCCCTGCACGGTGCGCTGCACCATCTCCAGGTAGCGGCCCACGCCGTGCTGTTCGTGCACGATGTGGTCGCCCGGCTCCAGGGTGAGCGGGTCGATCGCCTTGCGGCGGCGGGCCGGCATCTTCGCACCGTCCCGGGTGGCGGTGCGCTGCCCGGAGAGGTCGGTCTCGGTGAGCACGGCCAGCTTCAGCGCCGGGTCCACGAAGCCGTACTCGACGCTGCCGCAGGAGACGTGCACCAGGGACGGCGTGAGCTCGGTGAGGTCCTTCTCGAGGCGGGCGGGGACGCCCTCGCCACCGAGCACCTCGGTGATCCGGGCCGCCGGGCCGTGGCCCTCGGTGAGGAACGCGATGCGCCAGCCGTCGGCCACCCAGCCCTTGGTGTCCGCCAGCGCGCGGGCGGTGTCGCCGCGGTAGGTGTCGGGGGCGTGCATTCCGAGCTTGAGGGTGTCGGCGGTCGCGTCGTCGGCGAACTCGCCGGTGATCTCGTCGGCGGCGAACGGCGAGACGGACCACCAGAGCATGTCGAGCTGACGGGCCCGGTCGCGGACGTCCGCCATCGACCACAGGGAGGCCGCGCCGACGTCGATGGGGGCCTCCCCGCCGCCGGCGGTGGCCGCCCAGGACGCCTGGAGGAACTCCTGCGAGGTGGCCACCAGGTCGGTGGCGCGGGTGCGGACCCGCTCCGGGTCGCAGACGACGGCCATCGAGCCCTTGGGGAGCACGTCGAGGAGCAGCTCCATGTCGTCGACGAGGACGGGGGCGAGGGACTCCATGCCCTCGACGGCGATGCCCTCGGCGATCTTGCCGAGCAGTTCACCCAGCTCCGGGTGCTCCTCGGCCAGCTCGGCGGCACGGCGGCGGACCTCGTCGGTCAGCAGGAGCTCGCGGCAGGGCGGCGCCCACAGGCCGTGCTCGGCGACCTCCAGGGACCGCTGGTCGGCCACCTTGAAGTAGCGGATCTCCTCGACGTCGTCGCCCCAGAACTCGATGCGGAGCGGGTGCTCCTCGGTCGGCGGGAAGACGTCGAGGATGCCGCCGCGGACGGCGAACTCGCCGCGGTTCTCGACCAGTTCGACGCGGCTGTACGCGGCGGCGGCGAGCGCCTCGACGATCTCGCCCAGGTCGGCCTGCTGTCCGGTGCGCAGGAAGACCGGCTCGAGGTCGCCGAGGCCCTTGACCTGCGGCTGGAGGACGGAGCGGACGGGCGCGACGACCACCTGGACGGGGCCCGCGCCCGGGTCGTCGGCGCGGGGGTGCGCGAGGCGGCGCAGCACGGCGAGGCGGCGGCCGACGGTGTCGCTGCGAGGGCTCAGCCGCTCATGGGGCAGGGTCTCCCAGGACGGGTACTCCACGACGGCGTCAGGGTCGAGCAGCGAGCGCAGCGCGGCGGCCAGGTCCTCGGCCTCGCGGCCGGTCGCGGTCACCGCGAGGACGGTGCGGCCGGCGTCCCTGGCCAGGGCGGCCACCGTGAAGGGGCGGGCGGCGGGAGGGCCGACCAGGTCGACGTGGGGGCGGTGGCCCTCGGCGGCGGCGCGTACCGCGTCGGTGAGGGCGGCGTCCTTGACGACGGCGTCGAGCAGACCGTGCAGGCTCATGGAGGCCTTTCCGTCCAGCGGGGGTTCCGCGGGGTTCTCGTGTCACGCGAAGCGCCCGGTACGCGGGGCGGACCGGGGGTTCCAGCCTACGTCGCGCCCGGGCACCGCGCGGCGCCTCCACGACGGCGCCCCTCTCCCCCACCGCACCGGGGCCCTCTCCGCCACCGCACCGGGGCCCTCTCCCTCACCGCACCGGGGGTTCACCTCCCGCGTGCCGGGTGGGGCCGCTCACGCCTCCGTGCGGGGGCCTGGGATGTCGGCCGTGGTGAGGCGGGTGGGGGCGGTGCCGGTGAGGAGGGTGGTGAGGGCCTGGTCGAGGGTGGGGCCGAGGTACCAGTCGCCGGCGTGGTCGAGGGCGTACACCCGCCCCACCGCGTCGACGGCCACCAGCGCCCCGCTGTCCGCCTCCGCCCCGATGGGACACAGCTCCGTCCCCAGCGCCCGCCCGAGGTCCCCCAGCGTGCGCGCCATGTGCAGCCCGTGCATGGGGTCCATGTCCAGCACCGCGGGCGCGACCTGACGGCCCGGACCGGACGGGGCGATCCGCAGGCCGCCGAACTCCGCCCACGCCTCCACCGCCGCCGGGAACACCGCGTGCGTGTGCCCGGCCGGCGAGGCGTGCTCGCGCAGCGTGTCGGCCCACACCTCGGCCTGGCGGATGTCCCAGCGCCCCGGCTCCCAGCCGGACGCGCGCAGCGCGACGTCGACGTGGACGGCGAAACGGGTCGAGGAAGTGCGCTCGGCTTGCATCGGAAACCTGGAGTCCTTAAGGACGGGACGGGGGCGGGCGGAGGCGACGGCACAGGCGACGGCGGGCGGCTCAGCCCTCGGCGCCCGGGTCGACGACCCGCACTCCGAAGTGGGCGGTGAGGGCCGCGCACGCCCGGCAGGGCTCGGCGAAGCTGCCGTGCAGCGGGTCCCCGTCCTCCCGGATGCGCCGCGCGGTCAGCTTGGCGTGCTTCAGGGCCTTGCGCGCCTCGCTGCTGGTCATGGGCCGGCGCGCGGCCCGCTTGTTGCGCGCCGCGTCGGCCGCGGCGATGTGCCGGGAGATCAGCAGCGCCTCGGCACACCGGCCGGTGAAGCGGTCACGCTGGTCGCTGGTGAGGGTGTCGAGGAAGTCCTGCACCAGCGGGTGCAGGACCGGGACCTGGTCGCCCCGGGCGGCCGTTCCGGTGAGCGTGGTGCCGCGAACGGACAGCGCGGCGGCCACCGTCGGGAGTATCCCGTCACGGCGGTGCAGCAGCGCCGGAGCCGCGGCGTCGTCCGCGCTGCTCCAGCCCACTCGCGGGTCCTGCGACGGACCGGACGGCGGTTCCGTCCCGGTGGTCTGTGCGGCCTGCATGATCGTTCTCACCTCCCGAGCATCCCCTCGGTCGCCTTAGAGTGCCAAACCCGGCGGCCGAGGAGGAAGCCAGGGCCCGTGACACGCCCGGGGCGGGGCGCTGTGACCACGGAGTGTTGACGTGACATCACACATGTGGACGCATCCGGACGCACGATGACCGCCGCGAGCGGCACCGCATAGTCTGTCGGGAACCGCCACCCAAGCGGTGGTCGACACTATGGGAGAGCGCGGCCTTACCGGCCGCCGGAACGCCGCAGGGGGCAACCGCCATGACGACAGGTGGGCTCGGGCTGGGGGTCTCTCCCGGCCACGGGACCGGAGGACGGCCCGCGCCGCCGAACGCCGCGTACGCAGGACAGGTCGTGCACTTCCCCGACCCGGTCCGCGCCGCCCGGCATCCGGCAGGCGTGCGGGTCGACGACCACGGCTACCCGGACTTCTCTCCTTATGCCCGCGCAGCCGCCGAGATCGCCGAGCCGCCGGAAGGATTCGGCGTCGACGAACTGCGGCTGACCGACTACGTGTCGGCCAACGCCGCCCTCGCCGCGAGCGGTCATCCCCTGTGGGACACCGTCGAGCCGGTGGCCACCCCGCACGGCTGGACCTGGCACCACGTCCCGCGCACGCGGCGCCTGGAACTGGTCCCCGTCGAGGTGAAGGCGCTGCTGAGGCACCACGGCGGCATCTCCACCACCGCGGTGGAGCACGACAAGCGCGGCACCCGCCCGCTGCAGGACACCCGTCCCGCCCACTTCCGGCTGCCGAAGAACTCCGTGGCCGTGAACGAGCAGCAGGTGCAGGCCGTCGAGGAGGAACTCGGGTACCAGCTGCCCGGCCCCTACCGCGCGTTCCTGAAGGCCGCCGGCGGCTGCGCCCCGGTGGGCACCGCGCTCGACGCGGAGCTGGGCCTGCTGGTCGACCAGCCCTTCCTCACCGTGCGGGACGAGGCGGCGGTCAACGACCTGGTGTACGTCAACAAGTGCCTGCGTGACCACCTCACCAAGGACTACCTGGGGGTGGCCTTCCTGCAGGGCGGCATCCTCGCGGTGAAGGTCAAGGGCGACCGGCGCGGATCGGTGTGGTTCTGCGCCTACGACGACGTGCGCGACGTGGACCCGTCGTGGACCCCCGCCGAACGGGTGGAGCGCCTGCTGCTGCCCTGCGGCGAGGACTTCGACGCGTTCCTCGGCCGGCTCGCGGGCAGCCCGCCCGAGCTGGACACGGTGGCGAATCTGATGGTGGACGGCGGTTTCGCGCGCGCGGTGCCGGTGTCGGGCCCGACAGGGGAGTGAACGGCCGATGGTGACCTACGCGCAGGCGCAGGAGCGCGGCGAGGAATGGATCAACGGCGAGGCGCCCGCGTACCAGCACCGTGAGGTGCGGGTACGCGAGTTCGAGCTGGGCTTCGTGGTGTGGGCCGAGGACCGGGCCGACGGCCCGCGCTCCGAGGGCGGCGCGCAGCGGCTGGTGATCGCCCGGGACAGCGGCGAGGCCACGCTGTGGCCGGGGCTGCCGGTGGGCGAGGTGATCCGCCGTTACGAGGAGCTGTACGGCCGTGAGGACGCCGCTCCCGCGCCGCCGCCGGCGCCCGCGCGGGTCGACCTGAACCAGACGTCGTTCCTGCTCAGCCCTCCGCAGTGGCTGCAGGACGCGGCCGACCGGATGGGCATCCCCGACCAGCGGGACGCCGCGCGCGGCCGCGACGCCACGCCTCCGCCGTCGGCGCCGTCCGCGCCGGCGACACCCTCCGCGCCGTCGCCCGCCACCGCGGGGGGAACGCCGTGGGACGGGACGGACACCACCGCGCAGGCCGCCGACGACCGGTCGGTGCCCTTGCCGGAGACGGTGTTCGCGCCGCCGGTGGCCGACGGTCCGCCGGGCGGGCCGGCCGGTGCGGGCGGCCCGGGCGCGTCCGACGCGCAGACCGCGCTCCTCCAGGGCGGCAGCCAGCTGCCGCCCACCCGGGTCACGCCGGTCATGCCGGACGCCGGGCCCTCGGTGCCGCCCGTGCCGCAGTCCTCGCCCCAGCCGCCCGTGCCGCAGGCCGGGCCGGCCGCCCCCGCGCGGCCGCTGCCGGCCAACGCCGGGGACATCGCGGACGCCGCGACCGCCAAGGCCGCGCCGCCGCGCCGTCCGGCGACCGGTTCCACTCCGCCGCCTCCGCCGCCGCCCCCGCCGGTTCCGGGCGGGCCCGGCGCCGCGCCGCAGTCCTCGGGGGGCGACTCCCTCGGGTACGTGCCCACCCAGATGGTCTCCTCGCTCGGCCCCCAGGGGCCGGGCGCTCCCGGTGCGCCCGGGGCTCCCGGTGCGCCCGGGGCTCCCGGTGTGCCCGGTGGTTCGCAGGGCGGCTCCGGCGGTCCGCAGGACGGCGGGATGCACCACGCGGTCACCATGCTGGCCGACCCGTCGTCCGGCGGCGGCACGCCTCCGCCGCCGCCCGGCCCTCCCGGGACCCCCGGCGCCCCCGGCGCTCCCGGCGGGCACACGCCTCCGCCCGCGCCGCACTCCGCTCCGGGCCAGGCGGCCCACCACGCGGAGACCGTCTTCGCACCGTCCGGTCCCTCCGGTCCGTCCGGCGCCACGCCGCCTCCGCCGCCGCCCCCGCCGGGCGCCCCGGGGGGCGTGCACCACGCGGAGACGATGTTCGCGCCGCCGTCGGGTCCGCCGGTGGCACCCTCCGCGCCCGGGCCGGTGCCGCCGCCCGGCCCCGTGCCTCCGCCGCCCGGAACTCCCGGTGTTCCCGGGGCTCCCGCCGCGTACGGGTACCCGCAGCAGTCCCAGCAGCCGATGGTGGGGCCCGGCTACCAGGCCGTGCTGCGCTACCGCGCCCCGGACGGCTCCGAGCACCAGCTGATCCGCCGCAGCGCGCCGGGACTCCCGCACCCGGAGTGGCAGATCTTCCACGAGCTGCGCGCCATGAACGTGCCGCCGAACCAGGTGCTGGAGCTGCACACCGAGCTGGAGTCCTGCTCCCTGCCCGGCGCGTACTGCGCGCGGATGATCCGCGAGCAGTGGCCGCAGGCCCGGATCACCTCCATCGCCCCCTACGGCGAGGACCACGCGGGCCGGCAGCAGGGCATCACGCAGCTCCTGGCGCACCAGGGCGAGCTGCACCAGGTCGCGGACGGGCCCGCCCGGCCCGGCCCGGTGCGCGCGCCGCTGCCGCCGGTGCAGCCCGCTCCGCCGGTGCCGCCGGAGGGCGTCGCGCACGAGCTGGCGGCGGTCTTCGGGCCGGGCGTGTTCCGCTTCGACCAGGCGGCGGTGTCCCGGCAGGGCGTGCCGCCGGTGGTCGCCCACACCCTGGTGGTGGCGGGGCTGCCGTTCGACCTGGGCCCGTTCTTCTGGGCGCAGGCCCAGCCGGGGCGGCCGGTGCCGACGCTGGCCGAACTGGCGCAGGAACGTGGGGTGCCGGCTGCCTCCGACGCCGGGTCGTACCTGGTGATGGGCACGGACTTCGGCAAGGCGATCTGCGTGCAGTACGGCACGGCGCACATCGTCGCCGTGCCGGTGGAGGCGGGACCCGGGGGTGCGCCGGTGCCCCCGCAGTTCGTCAACACGGGGCTGCCGGAGTTCGCGCGGTGCCTGGCGCTGCTGGGGCGGATGTGGCCCCTGCGGTTCGGGCTCAACCAGGAGCAGGCCGCTCGCTGGACCGTGGACTTCCAGGCGCAGCTGGCGGCGCTGGACCCGGCGGCGCTGGGGTCGCCGGAGAGCTGGTGGTCCGTACTGCTGGAGCAGTTCTGGGACGGGCTGCTCTGAGGTTCTGACGTTCCCTCCCCCGCGCGGGACGGTGCCGGTGGCCCGCCCCGCGCGGGGGTTCCGCGTTCACGGGGGTCACACTGCGGCGGGTCCGTGCGCACTCGCGGCGGTGCGGTCCTGTGCCCTCTCATGGGGCGGCCTCCGCCCGCCTCGTGCGGAGCGCCATGGTGGTGCCCCGGGGGCGGGGGAAAGGTGTCGGCGTCCCCGCCCCTCGGGGGGTCAGCGGGAGGTGAGGCCCGCGAGGAGGCGGGGTTCCAGGTCCTGGTAGCGCCCCTCCTGCTCCCGCACCTTGCGGGAACCGGACGTCACCGTGCCCAGCCAGCCGAGGGCGAAGCCCAGCGGGATCGTGACCAGGCCCGTCGTGGTGAACGGGAACCAGTTGAAGTGGGCCTCCGGCAGCGCCGAGTTGGGGTAACCGGAGACCAGGTTGGTGAACGGCGTCAGCAGGAGCACCGACGACGAACCGCCGATCAGCGTCCACAGCACCCCGCGCCGGGTGTACCGCCGCCAGAACAGGCTGTAGACCAGCGCCGGCGCGATCGCCGAGGCCCCCAGGCTGAGCGACAGCGTCACCAGCGGCTGCAGGTTCCGGTGCTGCACCAGCGTCGCCAACGCGACCGCCGCCACGCCCACCGCCAGCGCGGCGACCCGCGCCACCGTCACCTCCCGGCGCGCGCTCGCCGTCCCCCGGCCGGCGATCACGTCGTGCGCCAGCGAGTTGGCGCAGGCCAGGATCATGCCGGCCACCGAGGACAGCAGGGTCAGGAAGACCGCCGTCGTCACCGTGGTGAACAGCAGCGCCGCCAGGTACGACTCGTCGGCGCTCAACGCGGCCTTGGAGCCCAGCAGGAAGGTGGTGTTGCCCTGCGGGTCGGCGGCGGCGATCACGCCCCGGCCGACCATGGCCACCGCGCCGAACGCCACGACCACGATCACCAGCGAGAACAGCGTCACCGAGGACACCGCCCAGGACATCGCCCTGCGCACCTGCCGCGCGTCGGACGCGGTGAACATGCGCATGGTGATGTGCGGCAGCACCGCCGCGCCCAGCACGACCGACACATGGATGGCGATCATGTCGAGCTTCGGGAACGGGTGCCCCGCGAACTCGACGCCGGTGCGCAGGTAGGCGTCGCCGATGCCGCTGCGGGCCGCCGCCGCGTCGAACAGCGCGCCCGGGTCCCAGCCGTACCGCGCCAGGATCACCAGGGAGACCATGACCCCGGAGCCCAGCAGCACGAAGATCTTGAGCAGCTGGATGAACGCGGTGCCCTTCATCCCGCCGATCACCGCGTAGCTGATCATCAGCACGCCGAGGCCGACCACCATGCCGGTCTCCAGCGCGTCGCTGTCGAAGCCGAGGATGAACGACATCAGCTGCCCGGCACCGGCCAGCTGCACCAGCATCATCGGCATCAGCGACAGGATCGTCACCACGCACGCCGTGATCCGCACCGCCCGTGACGCGGTGCGCCCGGCCAGCACGTCGCCCATGGTGAACCTGCCGGTGTTGCGCAGCGGTTCGGCCAGCAGGAGCATCAGCAGCATCATCGACAGCGCGGTGCTCAGCGCGAGCAGCATCCCGTCGTAGCCGAAGAACGCGACCAGGCCGCAGGTGCCCAGCGCGGTCGCTGCCGAGACGTAGTCGCCGGCGATCGCCATGCCGTTGCGGAACGGCGTCAGGGTGCCGTAGCCGGTGTAGAACTCCTGGAGGTCGTCGCGGTCCGGTCCTGTCATCACGCAGAGCAGCAGGGTGATGGAGGCGACCGCGCAGAAGGCGACCAGCGACATCGACTGTGCGGAGAAGTCGTTCACCGGCCCTCCTCCCGCCGCGCCCGCGCCTGGTCCACCAGCGGGTCGATCCGCCGGAGCGCCGCGCGCTCGTAGACGATCAGCGCGACCACCGTCACCGGGAGCTGCAGCAGGCCCAGCACGATGCCGAGGTTCAGGCCACTGCCCAGCCCGGCGCCCGTCGCCGACGGGACGTACACCGTCAGCAGGACGTACAGCGCGAAGAAGCCGAGGACGGTGGCGCCGGCGACCCACCGCTGCCAGGCGTAGGCGGCCCGCAGCGGGGCGATTTCCCCGGCCTGCCGGGCGGCACGCGGCTGCCCGGCGAAGGGACCGAGGACCGGCGACGCGGCTTCCGGGGCGGGGCCGGTGGCGGTGTCGGTGGCCGGGAACACGTCGTCGTAGACGGGGACAGCATCGCCCGCGGCCGGACGGCCGCCCGCGGAGAGCGGCTCGCCGTACGCGGGGAAGCGTTCGTCGTGAGCCGGATACCGCTGCGCACCACGGCCGGAGTACCGGGGCTTCTCCTCGGAGCGGTACGGCCCCGCGTCCCGGGCCGGGTACGGCTCGCCGTCCCGGGCAGGGTACGGCTCGGCACCGCGGCCGGGGTACTGACCGCCCTCAGGGGCGTGGTACTGGCCGGCGTCGCGGTCGGAGTACTGCCCCGATGCGCGGGCCGGGTACTGCTCGCCCTCACGAGCGGGGTACTGCCCGCCCTCTCGGACCGAGTGCTGCTCACCGTCACGGACGGCGTACTGCTCGCCCTCACGAACGGGGTACTGCCCGCCGTCACGGACGGCGTACTGCTCGCCGTCGCGGGCGGCGTGCCGCCGGGCGTCCGAGGCGGGCCGGTGCGGTGTGCCGTGGGCCGGGGACTGCTGCCCGAACGGCGAGAAGGGGCCGGTGGACGGCCGGTGCGAAGCAGGGGAAGGGGACGGAGGCGGGGGCGGAGCTTGGTACGACGGGTACGGGTCGTAGGACATCCCGTGCTCCTTGCGAGGCTCGGGCCCAAAAAGGGCCGCAGGGAGGGGAGTTGGACAAGCCCACGCAAGCTACCGACCCACCCGCCGCACCCGCTGCGGTTCCGCGCGGTGAAGGTCCGGTGAGGACGCGGATCGGTGCGGGCTCACTCCCCGGCGGCCTCCGCGCTGGTCGCCCGCACAGGGAAACGCCGCGGAGCGAGCACCAGCAGCGCCACGAACGCCACCCCCGCGGCCACCGCCGCGCCCAGGTACACCGCCTGCGTCGCCGCCGCCACGGCCCGTCCCGTCGCCTCCGGCACCCGCGCCCCGGAGTCCACCGCCCGCGTCACCGCGTCCAGGTCGCCCACGCCGCCGAGCCGGGCCACCAGCACCGCGTTCGCCAGCGCGCCGAACAGCGAGGCCCCCAGCGTCTGGCCGGTCTGCCGGCAGAACAGCACCGAGGCCGTCACCGTCCCCCGCTCGGACCAGCCCACCGTCGACTGGACCCCCACCATCAAGGGCGCCGAGAACAGACCGAGCCCGGCCCCCACCACCGCCATCAGCAGCACCGGCTGCCACACCGCCCCCGGATACGGCAGCCACTGGAACGCCGCCAGCGCCAGCGAGGTCACTCCGACCCCCAGCAGCGCCGTGTCGCGGAAACCGATCCTGCGGTACACGTGCTGGCTCAGCGCCGCCGACGCCGGCCAGGTCAGCGTCCACACCGACAGCACGAAGCCCGCCGCGACCGGCTCCAGCCCCAGCACGCCCTGCGCGTACGTCGGCAGGAACACCGTCGGCGCCACCATCAGCAGCCCCACCGCGCCGAACGCCACGTTGACCGCCGCGATCGTCCGCCGCCGCCACACCCAGCCCGGGATCACCGGGTCCTCGGCCCGCCGCTCGACCAGCACCACCACCACTGCCAGCACCAGCCCCGCGCCGAACAGCCCCAGCGACGGCGCGGACAGCCACGGCCAGGCCACCCCGCCCTGCACCAGCGCCGTCAGCAAGGCGCCCGCGCACACGAAGACCGCCAGGGCGCCCGCCCAGTCGATCCGCGCCCGCGCCGCCGCGCCGCCCGGCTCCCGCGGCGACTCCCGCAGATGCCGCACCACCATCCACAGCGCCACCGCACCCACCGGCAGGTTGACGAGGAAGATCCACCGCCACCCCGCGTACGCCGCCAGCAGACCGCCCACTCCCGGCCCCGCCACCGCCGACACCGCCCACACCGTCGACAGCCGCGCCTGGATCTTCGGCCGCTCCGCCAGCGGGAAGAGGTCCGCCGCCAGCGTCTGCACGGTGCCCTGCAACGCGCCGCCGCCCAGCCCCTGCACCACCCGGAAGGCGATCAGCGCGCCCATGTTCCAGGCCACCCCGCTCAGCAGCGAGCCCAGCAGGAACAGCGCCGCCCCGAACACCAGCACCGGCTTGCGGCCGAAGGTGTCCGACAGCTTCCCGTACACCGGCAGGGTCACCGTCACCGCCAGCAGGTAGCCCGAGAACAGCCACGAGAAGTACGCGAACCCGCCCAGGTCCCCCACGATCTGCGGCACCGCCGTGGCCACCACCGTCGAGTCCAGAGCCACCAGCGCCATCGACAGCATCAGCGCCACCATCACCGGGCCGCGCCGCGTCGCGACGGCCGCCTGCCCGGCCTCCTTCGCGGAAGTCTCCGTCCTGGCCACCGGGATTCCTTTCCCTATGCATCTAAATGCCCGGGGACAGCTTCGCACCGGCCCCATCCCCCACGCCAAGGTGCACCGAACCCCGAGACGGCTCGTCCCTGGGACCAACACCCCCTAGGGGGAAGGGTGTACGCGCGGTCGGGGACGCCTCCACCCGCCGGACGACGCCCCCCGGGGCCCCCGATCCCTAGCCTGGTCACACGCCACAGGGGGAGGCGGACGGCACCAGCAGCGGTGGGGTTTACCCCCCACCCGAACTGCACCGGGCACCATCGCGCCCGCCCCGCCCGGCGAGAAGACTCGACACGACGGCAGGACACCGCGCCCGGCGACCGAACGACCCACCCGGACCCGCGAGGCGACGCCGCACAGGACACCCGCACCACGCACCACCGGCCCGCCGCACACCGCGAGGGGCCCGACATTTCCTGACACCGGCACACACCGGCACAGACAACCCAAGGAGAAACACCGTGACTTCGGCTGTGACCATCCCCAAGTCCGGGGGCAACGGGAGGACATCGGCCGTCGCCGCGCGGGCGCGGCAGGTCGTCAAGGCCTACGGCACCGGAGAGACCCGCGTCGTCGCCCTCGACACCATCGACGTCGACCTGATGCGCGGCGAGTTCACCGCCATCATGGGCCCCTCCGGCTCCGGCAAGTCGACCCTGATGCACTGCCTCGCCGGACTCGACACCGTCACCTCCGGCCAGATCTTCCTCGACGACACCGAGATCACCGGCCTCAAGGACAAGAAGCTCACCCAGCTCCGCCGCGACCAGGTCGGCTTCGTCTTCCAGGCGTTCAACCTCGTGCCCACCCTCAACGCCCTGGAGAACATCACCCTCCCCCTCGACATCGCCGGCCGCAGGCCCGACAAGGAGTGGCTCGACACCGTCGTCACCACCGTCGGCCTCGCCGGACGCCTCAAGCACCGCCCCACCCAGCTCTCCGGCGGCCAGCAGCAGCGCGTCGCCGTCGCCCGCGCCCTCGCCTCCCGGCCACAGATCATCTTCGGCGACGAACCCACCGGAAACCTCGACTCCCGCGCCGGCGCCGAGATCCTCGGCTTCCTGCGCCGCTCCGTCGACGACTTCGGCCAGACCATCGTCATGGTCACCCACGACCCGGTCGCCGCGTCCTACGCCGACCGCGTCATCTACCTCGCCGACGGCCGCATCGTCGACGAGATGCGCACCCCCACCGCCGAAGCCGTCCTCGACCGCATGAAGGCATTCGACACCCGGGGGCGCACCTCATGAGCACCACACGCGACGCCTTCCGCGGCTTCCTCGCCCACAAGGGACGCATGGCCCTCTCCGCCGTCGCCGTCCTGCTCTCCGTGGCCTTCGTCTGCGGAACCCTGGTGTTCACCGACACCATGAACACCACCTTCGACAAGCTCTTCGCCACCACCTCCGCCGACGTCACCGTCAGCCCCGGCGACTCCAGCGCCGAGAACGCCTCCACCAACGGCAAACCACCCGTCCTGCCCGCCGCCGTCCTCCAGGACGTCAAGAAGGCAGACGGCGTCGCCACCGCCGAAGGCGCCGTGTGGTCCACCGGCGTCACGGTCGTCGACGCCGAGAAGGACAGCCTCTCGCCCACCGGCGGAGCGCCCACCATCGTCGGCAACTGGACCGCCAACGACGCCCGCACCATGAAGATCACCGACGGCACGCCGCCCCGCGGCCCCGACCAGATCATGGTCGACGCCGACACCGCCGACAAGCACGGCCTCGCCCTCGGCGACAGCATCTCCGTCATCAACGTCACCGGCACCCACACCGCGAAGATCAGCGGCATCGCCGCCTTCCTCGTCACCAACCCCGGCGCCGCCACCTTCTACCTCGACACCCCCACCGCCCAGCGGACCCTCGTCGGCGAGAAGGACGTCTTCACCGACATCTACGTCACCACCGCCGCCGGCCACACCGACACACAGGTCAAGAAGGCCCTCGGCACCGCCCTCGCCGGCACCGCCGGCGGCGACTACAAGATCCGCACCGCCGCCGAAGCGGCCGACGACGCCTCCGCCGACTTCGCCGGAGTCCTCGACGTCATGAAGTACGCCATGCTCGGCTTCGCCCTGCTGGCGGCCATGGTCGGCGTCTTCCTGATCTTCAACACCTTCTCCATGCTCGTCACCCAGCGCACCCGGGAGATCGGCCTGATGCGCGCCATCGGCTCCTCCAGGAAGCAGGTGAACCGCACCGTGCTCGCCGAAGCCCTGATCCTCGGCGTCGTCGGATCAGCGCTCGGCGTCGGAGCCGGCATCGGCCTCGCCGTCCTCCTCATGGAAGCCATGGGCGCCATGGGCATGAACCTCTCCACCGACGACCTCACCATCGCCTGGACCACCCCCGCCGCCGGCGTCGTCCTCGGCGTCGTCGTCACCGTCGTCGCCGCCTACCTGCCCGCCCGGCGCGCCTCCAAGGTGTCCCCGATGGCCGCCCTGCGCGACCCCGGCATGCCCGCCGACGCCCGCGCCGGCCGCGTCCGCCTGGTCCTCGGCACCGTCCTCACCCTCGCCGGAGCAGCCGCCCTCTACGTCACCACCCAGGCCGACTCCGCGGGCACCGGCTCCCAGTGGCTCGGCCTCGGCATCGTCACCACCCTCGTCGGCTTCATCGTCGTCGGACCCGTCCTCGCCTCCGGAGTCGTCCGGGTGCTGGGCGCCGTGATCCTGCGCTTCTTCGGCCCGGTCGGCCGCATGGCCGAACGCAACGCCCTGCGCAACCCGCGCCGCACCGGCGCCACCGGAGCCGCCCTGATGATCGGGCTCGCGCTCGTCGCCTGCCTCTCGGTCGTCGGCTCCTCCATGGTGGCCTCCGCCACCGACCAGCTCGACAAGACCGTCGGCACCGACTTCATCATCCAGTCGCCCAGCGGCCAGCTGATCACTCCGCAGGCCGTCGACGCCGTCCGCGACACCGAAGGCATCGACCGCGTCACCGAGTACAAGCTGCTCCCCGACGCCACACTCACCATGCCCGACGGCCGCGTCGCACCCAAGGAATGGCTCAACGCCGCCGACCCCACCTACGCCGAGGACCTCCGCGTCGAGACCGAGGCCGGCGACCTCGCCGACGCCTACAAGCCCGACTCCATGTCCGTCTTCGGCGACTTCGCCGAGAAGTACGACCTCACCGTCGGCTCCGAGGTCAAGGTCGACTTCCCCGGCGGCGAGACCGCCACCCTCACCGTCCGCGCCATCACCACCGACGAGGTCACCGTCGACAAGGGCGCCCTCTACCTCTCCATCGGCACCGCGGCCGCCCACATCCCGGCCGACAAGATGCCGCTCGACTCCCTGGTCTTCGCCACGGCCGAGGACGGCAAGGAGGACGCCGCCTACACCGCGCTCAAGACCGCCCTCGACGGCTACCCGCAGTACCAGGTCATGGACCAGACCGACTACAAGGAGATCCTCAAGGACCAGGTCGGGCAGCTGCTCAACATCGTGTACGCGCTGCTCGCCCTCGCGGTCATCGTCGCCGTCCTCGGCGTCGTCAACACCCTGGCCCTGTCGGTCATCGAGCGCACCCGCGAGATCGGGCTCATGCGGGCCATCGGCCTCTCCCGCCGCCAGCTGCGACGGATGATCCGGCTGGAGTCGGTGGTCATCGCCCTCTTCGGCGCGCTGCTCGGACTCGGGCTCGGCATGGGCTGGGGCGCCTCCGCGCAGCAGCTCCTCGCCCTCGAGGGCCTCACCGTCCTCGAGATCCCCTGGCCCACCATCCTCGGCGTCTTCGCCGGCTCCGCGGTGGTCGGCCTCCTCGCCGCCCTCATCCCCGCGTTCCGGGCGGGCCGCATGAACGTCCTCGACGCCATCGCCACCGAGTAACCCTCCCGGGCCTCCCGGCCCCTCGACCCCGAGGCCCCGCCCACCCCCCGGGCGGGGCCTCGGGCTGTCCGGGGGCACGGCCCGGCCGCTTCAGCGGACCCGGCCCTCGGCCGCTCCCGCCGCCCCGAGGGCTCCCGGTCCGGAGGGCAGCGCGCCAGGGTCCGGGAGCCGTGGTCGGGGCCCCGGTCCGGGTCCGGATCCCGGTCCCGGGTCCGGGTCCGGGGCCTGATTCGAGGGCCGTGGTCAGAGTCCCGGTCCAGGATTCCGACGCCGGAGCCGGGGCCATGGCCGACGCCTTGGAGCCGGCCACAGGCCACCAGCCGCCCGGTATCGTCGTCCCGCGCGACGCTCGGCCCCGCAAGACGAAGCTCCGCGCCGAGGGCACCCGCACCAGGGATCACCGGCGGTCCCGCGAAGCGGGGGTCACTCCGACAGGGCCGCCGCGTCCGCCACCGGAGGCACCGGGATCACCGCGGAGACCCGGAACCCGCCCGGGTCCGTCGGCCCCGCCACGAACGCACCACCCAGCGACGTCACCCGCTCCCGCATCCCCACCAGACCGTTCCCGCCCGACGGGAGCCCCGGCTCCGCCCCGGCCGGACCGCCGCCCGCCGGCTCGTTCTCCACCTGCATCGCCACCTCCCCCTCCCGGTGGGCCACCCGCACCCGCGTCCGCGCCCCCGCCGCGTGCTTGTGGACGTTGGTCAACGCCTCCTGGACCACCCGGAACGCCGTCCGCTCCACCACCGGCGGATACCCCGGCGACTCCCCCTCCTCCAGGAACTCCACGACCACCCCCGCCGCCCGCGACTGCCCCACCAGCTCACCCAGCGCCGACAACCGCGCGGGACCCCCGGCCTCCGCCTCGTCCCCGACGCCGCCCCGCTGCTCCGGTATCCGCGGCGCCACCGCCGCCTCCCGCGAGGCCGACACCGGCGCCGCGCCCGCCGCCGGCGTGCTCCGCAGCACCCCCAGCATCTCCCGCAGCTCCGTCAGCGCCTGCCGGCCCATGTCCCCCACCAGCGCCGCGTTCCGCACCGCCTTCTCCGGGTCCTTCAACGCCACCGCCTGCAACGCCGCCGCGTGCACCACCATCAGCGACACCCGGTGCGCCACCACGTCGTGCATCTCCCGGGCGATCCGCCGGCGCTCCTCGTTCCGCGCCCACTCCGCCCGCTCCTCGGCCCGCTCGGCCAGCAGCTGCAGCTCCCGCTCCAGACTGTCCGCACGCTCCCGCAACGACTCCATCAGCCGCCGCCGCGCGCCCACGTACAGGCCCAGCAGCACGGGCGGCGCGGTGTGCCCCAGCGCGGTGGTGACCGCGGCGAACAGCTGGAACCACCCGTCCACCTCAGGGCTCGTGCGCACCAGCGTCACCACCAGCACCCCGGTCAGCGACATCCCGGCCAGCGCACCCGTCAGGCGGCGCGGCAGGTCGGAGGAGGCCACCGTGTACAGGCCGACCACCGCCAGCAGGAAGCCCATCAGCGCGGGCGTGACCGCGAGGCCGACCAGCACCACCGCCACCGGCCACCGGCGGCGGAACCCGAGCACCGCGCCCACCAGCAGGCCGAACACCACGCCCACGCCCATCGGCAGTCCGGCGTCCCGGGCGAAGCCCACGCCCTCGACCGCGCACTCCACGGACGACGCCAGCGCCAGCGAGGCGTCCAGCACCACCGCGCGCCAGCGGTGCCACCAGCCGCCCGCGGCCCCGACCGCGGGGCCGCCCACGGCCTCCGCCGCCGGCCCGGCCCGCTCCACCGCCGTCCTTCGCTCTTCCCCCGTCGTGGTCATGCGCCCAGCCTACGGAAGGAGTCCAGTGACGTTCCTGCGGGTTTGCGAGTGGACATATCGATACATGGCCATCGAACTCAAGGTAAAAAACGCTCGAACTGGTGAATCGATCAGGAAACCGTTCCGAACCCGCCCGGACAGGCGGAGAGTGAACCCATGGAACAGCACGAACCCCCACCCGACCTCCCGAACCAAGCCGTCGCCCTCCGCCGGCGAGGCCTCAGCACCCGCCAGATCCGCGAGGAACTAGGCATCAACAACTGGGACCTCCGCCCTCTCCTCGCGGGCGAGCCGCCCCCGGAGTGGACCAAGCGCCCCCGCGCCAAGGACGACCTCCGAGCACGCGCCCGCGAGCTCCGCGCCCAGGGCTGGACCTACAACCAGATCAAGGCCGAGCTCGGCTGCTCCAAGAGCTCCGTGTCCCTGTGGGTCAGGGACCTGCCGAGGCCGGAGCGGACACGCACCCGGGAAGAGGCGTCCGAGATCGGCCGACGCGGTTGGGAGCCGCGGCTCCGCGCACGGGAGGAGGAACGCCGGAGAACGAAGCAGGAGGCGCGCGAGAGCATCGGCGCCCTCTCGGACCGCGAGCTCTTCCTCATCGGGGTGGCCCTCTACTGGGCCGAGGGGGCGAAGGACAAGCCGTACGCGCGCCGCGAGTCCGTGCTGTTCGTCAACAGCGATCCCGGCGTGATGCACGTATTCCTGGCCTGGCTGCGGCTGCTGGGCGTGGAGCAGGAGCGCCTGCGGTTCCACGTCATGATCCACGAGACCGCGGACGTACGTGCCGCCGAGGAGTACTGGGCGGACCAGGTGGGCGTCGACCGCGGACTCTTCGGCAAGACGACGCTCAAGAAGCACAACCCCAGGACGGTGCGGCTGAACACCGGCAGCAGCTACCGGGGTTGCCTCGTCCTCTACGTCCGCCAGGGCGCCGAGCTGTACCGGCGCATCGAGGGCGCATGGAGCGGAATCGTGCAGCAGGCGCGGAGCACTCTCAGGTAAGCTCTGGGCGACTGTCCCCCGTGGTGTAACTGGCAACACACTGGCTTTTGGTGCCAGCAGTTCAAGGTTCGAATCCTTGCGGGGGAGCCGCAGAACATGAGCACCTTGTTTCGGGTCCTGACCGCGCTCGCGGTCGGGGCCCGTTCGCATGTGCTGGTCACCGACCCCCCGGTATCCTGCGAGGGTCCCACTCGTAATACAGCCGAAGGGCACCACCGTGAGCGCCATCCGCCCGGCCGCCGTCGTCGTACTCGCAGCGGGTGAGGGCACCCGCATGCGGTCCGCCACACCCAAGGTTCTGCACACCCTCTGCGGCCGGTCGCTGGTGGGCCACGTGCTCGCGGCCTCCCGGGAGCTGGAGCCGGAGAACCTGGTGGCGGTCGTCGGCCACGCCCGCGAGCAGGTGACGGCGCACCTCGGTGAGATCGACGCCGCCGTGCGCACCGCCGTGCAGGAGGAGCAGAACGGCACCGGTCACGCCGTCCGCATCGCGCTGGCGGAGCTGGGCGAGCAGAACGGCACCGTGGTGGTGGTCTGCGGCGACACCCCGCTGCTGCGCGGCGAGACGCTGCGCGCGCTGGCGCAGACGCACGCCGCCGACGGCAACGCGGTGACGGTGCTGACCGCGGAGGTCCCGGACGCGACGGGTTACGGCCGGATCGTCCGTGACGAGCAGGGCGCGGTGACGGGCATCGTGGAACACAAGGACGCCTCCCAGGCCCAGCGGGCGATCCGGGAGATCAACTCGGGCGTGTTCGCGTTCGACGGCCGGCTGCTCGCGGACGCGCTGGGCCGGCTGCGCACGGACAACAGCCAGGGCGAGGAGTACCTGACGGACGTCCTCGGCATCCTGCGCGCGGACGGTCACCGGGTCGGGGCGAGTGTGGCGGCGGACCACCGGGAGATCGCGGGCATCAACAACCGGGTGCAGCTCTCCGAGGCGCGGCGGATCCTGAACGAGCGGCTGCTGGAGCAGGCGATGCTGTCCGGCGTGACGGTGGTGGATCCGGCGTCGACGTACCTGGACGTGACGGTGACGTTCGGTCAGGACGCGCTGGTGCACCCGAACACGCAGCTGACGGGTTCGACGCATGTCGGCGAGGGCGCCGAGGTGGGTCCGAACAGCCGGCTGAACGACACCGAGGTGGGTCCGGGCGCGCGGCTGGACAACACGGTGGCGGACGGGGCGATCGTGGGGCCGGAGGCCTCGGTGGGTCCGTTCGCGTACCTGCGGCCCGGGACGCGGCTCGGTCTGCGGTCGAAGATCGGTACGTACGTGGAGACGAAGAAGGCGGAGATCGGTGAGGGGACGAAGGTTCCGCACCTGACCTACGTCGGTGACGCCACGATCGGTGATCACACGAACATCGGCGCGGCCAGTGTGTTCGTGAACTACGACGGCCAGGAGAAGCACCACACAACGATCGGGTCGCACTGCCGTACCGGTGCGGACAACATGTTTGTGGCTCCTGTCACTGTCGGGGACGGCGCGTACACCGCGGCGGGGTCGGTGGTGACCACGCCGGTGCCGCCCGGTGCGCTGGGCGTGGCCCGTGCCCAGCAGCGGAATATCGAGGGTTGGGTGGTCCGGAAGCGTCCCGGGAGCGCGGCGGCGAAGGCGGCCGAGGAGGCGTCCCGGCAGGCGGACGGCGAAGGCTGAGCGTGTTCAGGCCCGTCTGATCGGGCGTACCGTGATAAGTGCAGAAACCGCACCACCCCCCAGCCGGGCGGGCAGGCGCCGTCCGGCACTCTCCCCTGCTCCGCCCGCTGCGAGACCACACCTCTGAGGAGACAGTGCTGTGACCGGGATCAAGACGACCGGCCAGAAGAAGATGATGTTCTTCTCCGGCCGCGCCCACCCCGAGCTTGCCGAGGAGGTGGCGCACCAGCTGGGCGTCGAGGTCGTCCCGACCAAGGCGTTCGACTTCGCGAACGGTGAGATCTACGTCCGTTACCAGGAGTCGGCGCGTGGCGCGGACTGCTTCCTGATGCAGAGCCACACGGCCCCCATCAACAAGTGGGTCATGGAGCAGCTGATCATGATCGACGCGCTGAAGCGTGCGTCGGCGCGGTCGATCACGGTGATCGTCCCGTTCTACGGCTATGCCCGTCAGGACAAGAAGCACCGTGGGCGTGAGCCGATCTCGGCGCGTCTGATCGCGGACCTGATGAAGACGGCGGGTGCGGACCGGATCCTGACGGTCGACCTGCACACGGACCAGATCCAGGGCTTCTTCGACGGTCCGGTGGACCACCTGTTCGCTCTGCCGCTGCTGGCGGACTACGTGGGCGCGAAGGTGGACCGGGACAAGCTGACGGTGGTCTCGCCGGACGCCGGCCGGGTGCGGGTGGCGGACCGCTGGTGCGACCGTCTGGGTGCTCCGCTGGCGATCGTGCACAAGCGGCGTGACAAGGACGTGGCGAACCAGGTGACGGTCCACGAGGTCGTGGGCGAGGTCAAGGACCGGGTGTGCGTGCTGGTCGACGACATGATCGACACGGCGGGCACGATCTGCGCCGCGGCGGACGCGCTGTTCGCCCACGGTGCGGCGGACGTGATCGTGACGGCGACGCACGGTGTGCTGTCGGGTCCGGCGGCGGACCGTCTGAAGAATTCGCGGGTGAGCGAGTTCGTGCTGACGAACACGCTGCCGACGCCGGGTGAGCTGGAGCTGGACAAGATCACGGTGCTGTCGATCGCTCCGACGATCGCGTCCGCGGTGCGTGAGGTGTTCCAGGACGGTTCGGTGACGAGCCTGTTCGACGAGCAGTGAGGCGAGCGGCGGGCCGCGTGAGCGGGCTCCGCTAGATCGTTTTTGTGCGGCCTCCTTGGCCGAGTAGACTCTGGGAGTTGCTCGGCGAGGGAGGCCGTACTTCTGTGTACGGCGGTCCGTTATCGACGCGCTCTTCGTAGCAGGCCGATGTTTTGGCCGGGTGACCGATCCCGATCGCCGTACTCGTGTACGGCGGCCCGTTCCACTACGAGGAGTGTGAGCCATGTCCGAGGTGAAGCTTTCCGCCGAGACCCGCACCGAGTTCGGCAAGGGTGCGGCCCGTCGCATCCGCCGCGCGAACCAGGTTCCGGTCGTTCTGTACGGCCACGGCACCGAGCCGAAGCACCTGTCCCTGCCGGGTCACGAGCTGCTGCTGGCGCTGCGTACGCCGAACGTCCTGATTTCCCTGTCGATCGACGGCAAGGCCACCGAGCTGGCGATCCCGAAGTCGGTGCAGCGTGACCCGCTGCGTGGCTTCCTGGAGCACGTCGACCTGCTGCTGGTCAAGCGGGGCGAGAAGGTCTCCGTCGAGATCCCGGTCGTCACCGAGGGCGAGCTCGCCCCGGGTGCCGGTCTGGTCGAGCTGGTCCAGGCGTCGCTGACGGTCGAGGCCGAGGCCACCCACATCCCCGAGTCCGTCGTGGTCTCCATCGAGGGCCTCGAGGCGGGTGCGAGCGTCCTGGCGAAGGACGTCGAGCTGCCCAAGGGCTCGTCGCTCGCGGGTGACGCGGAGGCCGTCGTGCTGTCCGTGGTCGCGCCGCAGGCGGAGGAGTCGGCCGAGGAGGAGGCCGGCGAGGAGGCCGCCGCTCCCGAGGGCGACGTCGTCGACGAGGGCTGAGTTCTCGCGTAGTCGTGTCACCGGCCGCCGCTCCTTCGGGGGCGGCGGCCGGTGTCGTTTCCGTTCCAGGGCCTGTTTCGGGGGCCCGTTTCGAGGGTCTGTTTCCGGGGCCCGTTTCCAGGGTCTGTTTCCAGGGAGAGTGACGTGGTGTCGACCGACGCGAATGCCCCGTGGCTGGTGGTGGGGCTCGGCAATCCGGGGCCGGAGTACGCGATGAACCGGCACAACGTCGGCTTCATGGTGGCGGATCTGCTGGCCGGGCGGATGGGTGGCCGGTTCAAGCGGGCCGGCAAGGCGCAGGCCCAGGTGGTGGAGGGCCGGGTGGGGCCTCCGGGGCCGATGGGACGCCGGGTGGTGCTGGTGAAGCCGATGTCCTTCATGAACCTGTCCGGTGGTCCGGTGAACGCGCTGCGGGACTTCTACAAGGTGCCGCTGGCGCATGTGGTGGCGGTGCACGACGAGCTGGACATCGACCACGGGACGCTGCGGCTGAAGCTGGGCGGCGGTGACAACGGGCACAACGGTCTGAAGTCGATGACGAAGGCGATGGGTCCTGACTATCACCGGGTGCGGTTCGGGATCGGACGGCCGCCGGGGCGGATGCCGGTGGCGGACTTCGTGCTGAAGGACTTCTCGTCGGTGGAGCGCAAGGAGCTGGACTTCTTCGTGGACCGGGCGGCCGACGCGGTCGAGTCGCTGGTCCTGGAGGGTCTCGAGCGGGCGCAGAGCGCGTACAACTCCTGATCGGCCGGCTGTTTCCGCTCCTGCGGGGGTGCGGCTGGCGGGTGTGCGCCCCGGTGTGCCGTGCCCGCTCCCCCAGGTTCGGCGAATCCGCTTCCCGTCCCGGTCCCCGCCCGTACTCTGATGAGCAGCACCGGTGGGGGCCGGTGCCGTTCAGGGGGCGAGTCGGCCGGGTACGGCGTCCGGACCCGGTGGGCGGAGAGGCGTGCGGACGAGGGGCTCGGCGGCGGCCGGCCCGTTGTCGTCCGGTGCGGCTCGCTGTCGCCGGGACCCGGCGGCCTGGGTTTCGGTCCGGGCGTCGTGCCGGCATCGCCGATGGGCGCCGGCGCCGGGACGCGTTCCGGGGCGCCGGCGCCGCGGCGCGTGCCCCCGCACACTAGGCAGACGGGACGGGGTGGGTCGTATGGTCCGCGTTCGGGTGCTGGTCGTCGACGACCACCGCATCTTCGCCGAGTCGCTGGCCGCCGCCCTGGCGGCCGAGCCCGACGTGGACGTGTCCGCGGCGGGGAGCACGGTGGCGGCGCTGAGATGTCTGGAGCGGGCCGGGTCGGAGGGGCGGCGTTTCGACGTGCTGCTGGTCGACGCGGATCTGGGCGGCGGGCATCCGGGGGTGTCCGGTGCCGCGGGTGCGGGTTCGGGCTCTTCGGCGGGGGCCCGGTTGGCGTTGCCGTCGCAGGCTTCCGGGGGGCCGGCGGCCGCCGGTGCGGAGGGTGCGGGCCTGGTGGCGGGTGCGGGCCTGGTGGCGGGTGACGGGATCGCGCTGGTGGCGACGGTGCGGTCGGCGCATCCGGGCGTGCGGACGGTGGTGCTGGCGGAGAAGGACGATCCGCGGCGGGCCGCGCAGGCGTTGCAGGCGGGGGCGTCGGGCTGGGTGGCGAAGGACTGTTCGCTGTCGCGGCTGCTGACGGTGGTGCGGGGGGTGCTGCGGGACGAGACGCATCTGCCGCCGGCCCTGCTGACGGGAGTGCTGCGGGAGATGACCGCGGCGCGGCGGCACCGGACGGAGAGCGAGCGGCTGGTGGAGTCGCTGACGCCGCGTGAGCGTGAGGTGCTGCGCTGCATGGTGGCGGGGCTGGGCCGCAAGGCGGTGGCGGAGCGGCTGTTCCTGTCGCCGCACACGGTGCGCACGCACATGCAGAACGTGCTGGGGAAGCTGGGCGTGCACTCGACGCTGGCGGCGGTGGCGCTGGCGCGCCGGGCCGGGGTGGGGCCGGTGGACCTAGCCGGGGATGTTGTCGAACGGGGCGGTCAGCCGGCGTAGCAGGGTGGCGAGTTCGCCGCGTTCGCCGCGGGAGAGCTCGGACAGCAGGGCGCGTTCCTGGTCGAGGAGGCCGGCGAGGGCCAGGTCGGCGCGGTTCTTGCCCTCGTCGGTGAGGCGGACGAGGACGCCGCGGCGGTCGCTGGGGTCGGGGAGGCGTTCGACGAGGCTCTTCTTGGTGAGCCGGTCGATGCGGTTGGTCATCGTGCCGGAGGTGACCAGGGTCTGGGTGAGGAGCTGGCCCGGGGAGAGCTGGTAGGGGGCTCCGGCGCGGCGCAGCGCGGTGAGCACGTCGAACTCCCAGGGTTCGAGGTGGTGCTCGGAGAAGGCGAGCCGGCGGGCGCGGTCGAGGTGGCGGGCGAGCCGGCTGACCCGGCTGAGCACTTCGAGTGGTTCCACGTCGAGGTCCGGGCGCTCCCGGCGCCATGCTGCGACCAGCCGATCGACCTCGTCCTCCATGCGATCAGTGTAGTGGTTGTGTCGACGTGAAGTCTCTTGACGTCCAGTGTCTTGATATCGATTCTCTTGACGTCAAGATAACCGCCTGGTGCACTGGGGTCATGAACTGGGATGCCGAGCAGTACTTGCGTCATGCGGGCGACCGCGCACGGCCGTTCGTCGATCTGCTGGCCCGGGTGCCCGGGCTGCCCGGGTCCACGCCGCGGATCGCGGACCTGGGCTGCGGGCCGGGCAACACGACGGCGGCGCTGCTCGCGGGGAGGTGGCCCGGGGCGCGGATCACCGGGTACGACAACTCGCCCGCGATGCTGGAGCGGGCGGCCGCGCTGGCCGGTCCGACGGAGGGCGGGGGCTCGCTGGAGTTCGCCCACGCGGACCTCACGGAGTGGGAGCCCGGCGGGTCGTGGGACCTGATCGTCTCCAACGCGGCGCTGCACTGGGTGCCGGGGCACGTGGAGGCGCTGCCGGGGTGGGCGGGCGCGTTGCCGCCGGGCGGGGTGCTGGCGTTCCAGGTGCCGTACAACCTGGACGCGCCGGCGCACGCGCTGATGCGGGAGACGGCGCGGGGCCCGCGATGGGCGGAGCGGCTGGCGGGGGTGCTGCGGGGCACGGACTCGGTCGCCGATCCCGCCGTCTACCTGGACCTCTTCGCGCGGCTCGGGTTCGCGGTGGACGTCTGGGAGACGACGTACCTGCACGTGCTGCCCGGCGAGGACGCGGTGCTGGACTGGGTGTCGGGCACGGGGCTGCGGCCCGCGCTGGCGGCGCTGTCCGGCGACCCCGAGGCGCGGGACGCGTTCGTCGCCGAGTACGGGGCGCGGCTGCGGGATGCCTACCCGCGCCGCCCGTACGGCACGGTCCTGCCTTTCCGCCGCCTGTTCTGCGTGGCGGTGGCCCCGGCCTAGCCACGGGACCTGAGCGCTCGAGCGGCGGCAGCCCTTCCGGGCGGAGGGCACGGGCCCGGAAGGGCCCGGGTCAGGACTTGCGGTGGCCGATCAGCTTCGGCTTCTGCTCGAGGCCGTCGAGGCCGTGCCAGGCGAGGTTGACGAGGTGCGCGGCGACCTCCGCCTTCTTGGGGCGGCGGACGTCGAGCCACCACTGCCCGGTGAGGGCGACCATGCCCACCAGCGCCTGCGCGTACAGCGGCGCCAGCTTCGGGTCGAACCCCCGGCTCTTGAACTCCCGCCCGAGGATGTCCTCGACCTGCGTCGCGATGTCGGAGATCAGCGAGGCGAAGGTCCCGGTGGACTGCGGGATCGGTGAGTCCCGCACCAGGATGCGGAAGCCGTCGGTGCACTCCTCGATGTAGTCGAGGAGGGCGAACGCCGCCTGTTCGCACAGCTCCCGCGGGTGACCGGCCGTCAGTGAGCTGGTCACCATGTCGAGCAGCCGCCGCATCTCACGGTCGACGACCACCGCGTAGAGCCCTTCCTTGCCGCCGAAGTGCTCGTAGACCACCGGCTTGGAGACCCCGGCCTTGGCCGCGATCTCCTCCACGGAGGTCCCCTCGAAGCCCTTCGCGGCGAAGAGGGTGCGTCCGATCTCCAGCAGCTGCTGGCGTCGCTCCGCTCCCGTCATCCGGGTGCGGCGCGTGCGCCTCGGCGGTTTGCCGTCGCGCGTCTCGTCGCGGGTCCGGTCGTCGTCGCTGGAGCTGCTGGAGTCGGTCACCACATGACAATCATGCCGCGTCGGCCGTGGCGCGCTCCCGGCGGGACCGGCGGGCGTCGGGATCACGCCGCGCGGCGAGCCGCTCCTCGGAGGGCCAGCGGACGTCGTAGGCCCAGCCGAGCTGCTCGAACCAGCGGATGAACCGCGCCGAGGAGTCGATCTGCCCCTTGAACACGCCGTGGCGGGCGGAGGTGGGGTCGGCGTGGTGCAGGTTGTGCCAGGACTCGCCGCAGGACAGGACGGCCAGCCACCACACGTTGCCGGAGCGGTCCCGGGACTTGAAGGGGCGCTTGCCGGTGGCGTGGCAGATGGAGTTGATGGACCAGGTCACGTGGTGGAGCAGGGCGACCCGGACGAGGGAGCCCCAGAAGAACGCGGTGAAGGCGCCCCACCAGGACATGGTGACCAGGCCGCCGACGATCGGCGGGATGGCCAGGGACAGGATGGTCCAGCCGATGAACTGGCGGGAGATGGCGCGCAGCGCCGGGTCCTTGATCAGGTCGGGCGCGTACTTGTCCTGCGGGGTGCGCTCCTCGTCGAACATCCAGCCGATGTGGGCCCACCAGAGGCCCTTGATCAGGGCGGGGACGCTCTCGCCGTAGCGCCACGGCGAGTGCGGGTCGCCCTCGGCGTCGGAGAACTTGTGGTGGCGGCGGTGGTCGGCCACCCAGCGGACCAGCGGGCCCTCGACGGCCATGGAGCCCATGATGGCGAGGAAGAGCTTCAGCGGGCGCTTGGCCTTGAACGAGCCGTGCGTGAAGTGACGGTGGTATCCGATGGTCACACCGTGGCAGCCCCAGTAGTAGAAGAAGACCATCAGGCCCAGGTCGAGCCAGCTCACCCCCCAGCCCCAGGCCAGCGGCACGGCCGCCAGCAGGGCCGCGAACGGCACGATGATGAAGAGGAGCAGGGCGATCTGTTCGATCGAGCGCTTCTGCTCGCCACCGAGGGTGGCGCTGGGCAGAGGCTTTCCGGCGGCGTCTACGTCCCGCGAGTCTTCGTCGAGCACGTCGGAGCTGGTCGTCATCGGCATCCCTCGAGTGGTGGAGAAGGGCAGGCAAGGGGCGGGGTGACGGAGTTCCGCGGGTGTCCCACTTCCTACGGTTCCGTAACCTACGGCATCGTAAGTATGGCAGCGCCGTGTCTCACAGCAAGAGCCGTTCACCCGCGTGTGGCCGTGGCTGCCTATCCTTGGAACCGGTCGGACAGCGCGGTCCGCTCCTCTATTCAGTCTCTTCCCGGACGAACCGAGCCCGAAAGCCGTGAACGGCCGCACGGGTGGTGCGTCCGGGTGCCCTGCCAGACAGAGCTTCACCGTTGCAAGGAGCCGCACCTGTGAGCAGTGTCGACGACCGGACCACCACCACGAGCAGCGAACTTCGGAGCGACATCCGCCGTCTGGGCGACCTTCTGGGTCAGACCCTGGTCCGGCAGGAAGGTCCTGAGCTGCTGGATCTCGTGGAGAAGGTCCGCAGACTGACCCGGGAGGACGGCGAGGCCGCGGCCGAGCTGCTCCGGGGCACCGAGCTGAAGACGGCCGCCAAGCTGGTACGCGCCTTCTCCACCTACTTTCATCTCGCGAACGTCACCGAGCAGGTGCACCGGGGGCGCGAACTGAGGGCGCGGCGCGCGGCGGAAGGCAGCCAGCTGGCCCGTACGGCGGACCGGCTGAAGGACGCGGACCCCGCACACCTGCGGGAGACCGTGCGCAACCTGAACATCCGCCCGGTGTTCACGGCGCACCCGACGGAGGCCGCGCGCCGCTCCGTGCTGAACAAGCTGCGGCGCATCGCTCACCTGCTGGAGACGCCGGTGATCGAGGCGGACCGCCGTCGTCACGACACCCGGCTGGCCGAGAACATCGACCTGGTGTGGCAGACGGACGAGCTGCGGGTGGTGCGTCCGGAGCCGGCCGACGAGGCCCGCAACGCGATCTACTACCTGGACGAGCTGCACGCCGGCGCGGTCGGCGACGTGCTGGAGGACCTGACCGCCGAGCTGGAGCGGATCGGCGTCGAGCTGCCGGACGAGACGCGGCCGCTGACCTTCGGCACCTGGATCGGCGGCGACCGGGACGGCAACCCGAACGTCACCCCTCAGGTGACGTGGGACGTGCTGATCCTGCAGCACGAGCACGGCATCAACGACGCGCTGGAGATGATCGACGAGCTCCGCGGGTTCCTCTCCAACTCGATCCGCTACACCGGCGCCACCGAGGAGCTGCTGGAGTCGCTGGGGCAGGACCTGGAGGTCCTGCACGAGATCAGCCCGCGCTACAAGCGGCTGAATGCCGAGGAGCCGTACCGGCTGAAGGCGACCTGCATCCGGCAGAAGCTGCTCAACACCAAGGAGCGGCTGGCGAAGGGCACGGCGCACCGGCCGGGCCGCGACTACCTCGGCACCGCGCAGCTGCTGGCGGACCTGGTGCTGATCCAGACGTCGCTGCGCGAGCACCGGGCCGGGCTGTTCGCGGACGGCCGGATGGACCGCACGATCCGCACGCTGTCGGCGTTCGGTCTCCAGCTGGCCACCATGGACGTGCGGGAGCACGCCGACGCCCACCACCACGCGCTGGGCCAGCTGTTCGACCGTCTGGGCGAGGAGTCCTGGCGGTACGCGGACATGCCGCGGGACTACCGGACGCGGCTGCTGGCCAAGGAGCTGCGCTCGCGCCGCCCGCTGGCGCCGAGCCCGGCCCCGCTGGACAAGGCGGGCACGAAGACGCTGGGCACCTTCGACACGATCAAGCGCGCGCTCGACGTCTTCGGGCCCGAGGTCATCGAGTCGTACATCATCTCGATGTGCCAGGGCGCGGACGACGTCTTCGCTGCGGCGGTGCTGGCCCGTGAGGCGGGACTGCTCGACCTGCACGCCGGCTGGGCGAAGATCGGCATCGTGCCGCTGCTGGAGACGACGGACGAGCTCAAGGCCGCGGACACCATCCTCGACGACATGCTCTCCGACCCGTCCTACCGGCGCCTGGTGGCGCTGCGGGGCGACGTGCAGGAGGTCATGCTCGGCTACTCGGACTCCTCGAAGTTCGGCGGCATCACCACCAGCCAGTGGGAGATCCACCGCGCCCAGCGGCGGCTGCGTGACGTGGCGCACCGGCACGGGGTGCGGCTGCGGCTGTTCCACGGCCGGGGCGGCACGGTCGGCCGTGGCGGCGGCCCGTCGCACGACGCGGTGCTGGCGCAGCCGTGGGGCACGCTGGAGGGCGAGATCAAGGTGACCGAGCAGGGCGAGGTCATCTCCGACAAGTACCTGGTGCCGTCGCTGGCGCGCGAGAACCTCGAGCTGACGGTGGCGGCGACGCTGCAGGCCTCGGCGCTGCACACCGCGCCGCGGCAGTCGGTGGAGGCGCTGGCCCGCTGGGACGCGGCGATGGAGGTCGTCTCCGACGCCGCCCATGTGGCGTACCGCGAGCTGGTGGAGGACCCGGACCTGCCGGCGTACTTCTTCGCCTCCACCCCGGTGGACCAGCTGGCCGACCTGCACCTGGGATCGCGGCCCTCGCGCCGGCCGGACGCGGGCGGCGGCCTGGACTCGCTGCGGGCGATCCCGTGGGTGTTCGGCTGGACGCAGTCCCGGCAGATCGTGCCGGGCTGGTTCGGCGTGGGTTCCGGTCTGAAGGCGCTGCGCGAGGCGGGGCTGGACCCGGTCCTGGCGGAGATGCACCAGGAGTGGCACTTCTTCCGGAACTTCATCTCCAACGTCGAGATGACGCTGGCGAAGACGGACCTGCGGATCGCGTCGCTGTACGTCGACAACCTGGTGCCCGACGAGCTGAAGCACGTCTTCGACGCGATCAAGGCGGAGCACGAGCTCACGGTCGCGGAGGTCCTGAAGGTCACCGGTGAGACGGAGCTGCTGGACGCGAACCCGGTGCTGAAGCAGACCTTCGCGATCCGCGACGCCTACCTGGACCCGATCTCCTACCTCCAGGTGATGCTGCTGAAGCGGCAGCGCGACGAGGCGGCGGCCGGCCAGGAGGTCGACCCGCTGCTGTCGCGGGCGCTGCTGCTGACCGTCAACGGTGTGGCCGCGGGCCTGCGCAACACCGGCTGACCCGCCCCGCGGACGCCACGGCGCCCCCTCCCCGCGACTGCGGGGAGGGGGCGCCCTCGTGTGCGGCGACGGACACGTCACCGCGCGCGGGGCGGCGTCACGCGACCCGACGGACGACCCGAACGAGGGACGGCGGGCGTGGCACGCGGGTGACGGCGAGCGCGGCACGCAGGTGACGGCGAGCACCGCGTCAGGAACGCGCCGCTCCGGCCGCCTCCACCGTCCGGTACGCGCCCTCCGCGCCCACCCGCCGGGCGTAGGCCGCGAGGCCCTCGGTGGTGTCGCCGGCCCAGCCGACGTAGCCGTCGGGGCGGACGAGGAAGACGCCCTCGCCGTACGCCGCGAGGGAGGCGGCGGCGTCCACGGTGAGCAGGGTCCAGTGCGGGCCGCGGAAGGCGTCGAAGAGGCGGGTCTCCCCCAGCCGCCCGTCGGGGGCGCGGTCCCCGGCCCGCAGCGGGCCGGGGGCCTGCCGGGTCTCCTCGGCGAGGGTGGAGGTCCGGTAGCCGAGGGAGAGCTGGCGGGTGGCGTCGCCGCGGCGGGTCTCGCCGCGGTGGATGCTGGTGGACAGGCCGAGCACGTCGGCGGCGACCGGGCGGCGTTCCTCCTCGTAGGTGTCCAGGAGGGAGGCGGGCGCGGCGCCCCGCAGCACCGCGTCGAGCTTCCAGCCGAGGTTGTACGCGTCCTGCACGCTGGTGTTGAGGCCCTGGCCGCCGGCCGGGGAGTGCAGGTGCGCCGCGTCGCCCACGAGGAAGACGCGGCCGTCGCGGAAGCGGTCGGCGAGTGCGGTGCGCGGGCGGAAGTCCGAGGCCCAGCGCACCTCGGTGACGTCCTCGGCGGTGAGGTGGGTGCGGGCCGCGACGAGCGCGCGGACGCCTTCCGGGGACGGGTCGACGGTGGCGCCCTCGGGGAAGCGGGCCACGAGCTGGAAGTCGTCGGTGCCGGCCAGCGGGCAGAGCGCCAGGAAGTCCTCGCCCTCGCCGGACGGCGGGAACATGTGCCAGTTGTCGCGGTCCAGGCCGGTGAGGCGGACGTCGGCCACCAGGGTGGGGTTCGGGTCGAGCGTCTCGCCGGTCATGCCGATGCCCAGCGCCCGGCGGACCGCCGAGCGGCCGCCGTCGGCGGCGACCACGTACCGTGCCCGCAGGCCGGAGCCGTCGGCGAACCGCACGGTGACCCCGTCCGCGTCCTGGGTGAGGCCGGCCACCTCCCGGCCGAAGGCGATCCGCCCGCCCAGCTCCTCCAGCCGCTCCCGCAGGATCTCCTGGGTGCGCCACTGCGCCACCATCCACGGCTCGTCGTAGGGTGCCTCCTCGGTGGGCTCCACCGGGTCGAACATCCGGTGCTCGCCGAGCCGTCGCCCGTCCCGCCACAGCATCCCGACCGGGTAGCCGCCCCCGGCCGCGCGGATCGCGCCGAGGATCCCGAGGTCGTCGAAGACCTCCATCGTGCGCGGCTGGATCCCCTTGCCGCGCGAGCCGGGGAAGAGCCCCTCGGCCCGCTCGACGACCAGGGCCCGCACCCCGCGCCGGGCCAGGTCCACGCCGAGCGTCAGCCCGCTCGGGCCCGCTCCCACCACCAGTACGTCCACGTGCGCAGCCATACGTCCCCCGCTCCTTAACGTCGTTAAGTTCCATTGGCCACCACCATGCGCTTAACGCCGTTAAACTGTCAAGCGTGACCACGAACCGCCGCACGCCCCTCGACCGGAAACGGGTCGCGGACGCCGCCCTGGACCTGCTGAACGAGGTGGGGCTGGAGGGCCTGACCCTCAGCGCCATCGGGCGGGAGCTGGGCGTCAAGGCCCCCGCGCTGTACTGGCACTTCAAGGACAAGCAGGCGCTGCTCGACGAGATGGCCACCGAGATGTACCGCCGGATGGTCGCCGACGGGGGGCTCGACCCCGCCGACAGCTGGCAGGAGCGGCTGCGCAAGTCCAACCACGGGCTGCGGGCGGCGCTCTGCCGCTACCGCGACGGCGCGAAGGTGTTCACCGGCTCACGCTTCACCGGCATCGAGCACGCCGAGCAGATGGAGGACAGCCTGCGGCTGTTCACCGCCGCCGGCTTCACCCTGCCGCGGGCGGTCCGCGCGATCACCACGACCTACCTGTACACCCTCGGCTTCGTCGCCGAGGAGCAGGGCATGGTGCCGCTGCCGAACGACCCGCCCGGGGGCCTCGACATCGAGGAACGCGCCCGGAAGATGGCCGCCTTCCCGCTGTCGGCCGCCGCGGGCGCGGAGATCTTCGCCGACTACGACCGGCACTTCGCGGAGGGCCTGGAGATCATCGTCGAGGGCATCGCGGCACGCCACCGGACCGCCTGACCGCCCCCCGGAGCCGTATCCGGCGGCGGCGGACAGCGGCAGGCGGCGGGCGGCAGGCGGCAGGCGGCAGGCGGCAGGCGGCAGGCGGCAGGCGGCAGGCGAACGGTTACGCCGGGCGGATGCGCCGGGCCCCGCGGGAGGGCACGGCCGGGAACACGCGGGGCGGCTTGTGACCGGCCCGGGCGAAGGCCGACCCGACCGCCGAGACCACGGCGTCGGCCCGGTCGTCGTCGACCAGGACGACGGCCGAGCCGCCGAACCCGCCGCCGGTCATCCGGGCCCCGAGCGCCCCCGCGTCCAGCGCGGCGTCGACCACCGTGTCGAGCTCGGGCGCGGAGACCCGGAAGTCGTCGCGCAGGGAGGCGTGGCCCTCGGTCAGGACCGGGCCGATGCCCCGGGTGTCGCCGTCGTTCAGCAGCCGCACGACCCGCTCGACGCGCTGGTCCTCGGTGACGACGTGGCGGACCAGGCGGCGGAGTTCCTCGTCGTCCAGCCGGGCCAGGGCCTCGTCGAGCTCCGCGTACGGGATGTCCCGCAGGACGGGTACGCCGAGGAGTTCGGCGGCGCGCTCGCAGCCGGCCCGGCGCTTGCCGTACTCGCCACCGCTGTGCGCGTGCTTGACCTGGGTGTCGACGACCAGCAGCCGCATCCCCTCGGCGGCGAGGTCGAAGGGGATCTGCCGCCGGGTGCCGTCGCGGGTGTCGAGGAAGAGCGCGTGTCCGGCCTCGCAGCAGGCGGAGGCGGTCTGGTCCATGATCCCGGTGGGCGCGCCCACATACTCGTTCTCCGCGCGCTGGCAGATCCGGGCGAGCAGCGCCCGGTCGAGGCCGAGGCCGAAGAGGTCGTCCAGGGCGAGGGCGACGACCACCTCCAGCGCCGCGGAGGAGGACAGGCCGGCCCCGCTGGGCACGGTGGAGGCGAGGTGGACGTCGGCGCCGGTGACCGCGTGGCCGCCCTCCAGCATGGCCCAGACGACGCCCGCCGGGTAGGCGGTCCAGCGCTTGTCGGAGCCGGGCAGCAGCTCGTCCACCCGGCGCTCCACCACGCCGCCGGGGACGTCCGCGGAGGACAGCCGCAGCAGGCCGTCCTCGCGGGGCGACACCGCGGCGACGGCGACCTGCGGCAGCGCGAAGGGCATGACGAAGCCGCCGTTGTAGTCGGTGTGCTCGCCGATCAGGTTGACCCGGCCGGGGGCCGCCCAGACGCCGGCCGGCTCGGCGCCGTACAGCTCGGTGAACCGCCGGGCGACGGCCTCGGCGGCAGCCGTGACGTCGGCGGGGTTCTGGACCGACTCGCTCATGTGCGGAAGGGCCTTCCGTGCGGAGGGGCCGACCGCGCGTGCGGGCGCGGCGCGGCAGGAGCTGACAGGCCGGGAGGGCTCACGCGTGGGCGCGCGCGAACGCCCAGGCGTCGGAGACGATGGTGGTGAGATCGGCACGGCGCGGGCGCCAGCCGAGCCGGTCGCGGGCGGTGGCGGCGGAGGCGACCAGCACGGCGGGGTCGCCGCTGCGGCGCGCGGCCACCTCCTCGGGGATCGGATGGCCGGTCACCCGGCGGACGGTGTCGACGACCTGGCGGACGGAGAAGCCGTTGCCGTTGCCCAGGTTGCAGATCAGGTGCTCGCCCGGCGTGGCGGCCTTCAGGGCCAGCAGGTGTGCCTCGGCGAGGTCGGCGACGTGGATGTAGTCGCGCACGCAGGTGCCGTCCGGGGTCGGGTAGTCGTCGCCGTAGACGGAGATGTGGTCCCGGCGGCCGAGGGCGACCTGGAGGATCAGCGGGATCAGGTGCGACTCGGGGTCGTGCCGCTCGCCGTGGTCGCCGTAGGCCCCGGCCACGTTGAAGTAGCGCAGGCTGACCGCGGCGAGGCCGTGGGCGTTCGCCTCGCCGGTGATCATGTGGTCGACGGCCAGCTTGCTGGCGCCGTAGGGGTTGGTGGGCGCGGTGGGGGCGCTCTCCGGGATGGGGACCTCGGCGGGCTCGCCGTAGGTGGCGGCGGTGGAGGAGAACACCAGCCGGCGCACGCCCGCCTCGCGCATGGCGCCCAGCAGGGCCATGGAGCCGCCGACGTTGTTGCGCCAGTACTTCTCCGGCTTCACCACCGACTCGCCGACCTGCGAGGAGGCGGCGAAGTGCAGGACCGCGTCGAAGGAGGGGTCGAGGATCCGCCCGGCCTCGTGCAGTCCGGCCTCGACGAAATCGGCGCCCTCGGGGACGCCTTCGCGTACGCCGGTGGACAGGTCGTCCAGGACGACCACCCGGTGCCCGGCCTCCAGCAGGTGCTGGGCGACCACGCCGCCGATGTAGCCGGCCCCGCCGGTCACCAGGTAGGTACCCGCGCCCTCGCCCTGACCCGCGCCCTGGCCCGTCTTCTCGCCCGGCCCCGCGTCCATGCCCTCGCTCACGCGCTCGCCACCTCCCGCAGTCGTGCCGCGGCCGCCTCCGGCGGCACGTCGTTGATGAACACTCCCATGCCCGACTCCGAGCCCGCGAGGAACTTCAGCTTGCCGGAGGTCCGGCGGATGGTGAACAGCTCCAGATGGAGGGCGAAGTCGTCCCGCGTCACCCCTTCGTACGCGTCCAGACCGCTGAACGGCGCCTGGTGCCAGGCGGCGATGTACGGGGTGGGCGGCTCGTCCGGGCCGAAGATCCGGTCGAAGCGGCGCAGCAGTTCGAGGTACACGCGGGGGAACTCGGCGCGCTGGTCCTCGTCGAGCGCGGTCAGGTCGGGGACCCGGCGGCGCGGGTAGAGGTGCACCTCGTAGGGCCAGTGGGCGGCGTACGGGACGAAGGCGACCCAGTGCTCACCCGCGAGGACCAGTCGTTCCCCCGCCGACTCGCGCGCCACGATCTCGTCGAAGAGATTGGCGGTGTCCGCCTCGGCCCGGCGGGCCGCCAGCGACTGGAACATCCGCGCGGTACGCGGGGTGACGAAGGGGTAGGCGTAGATCTGCCCATGGGGGTGACCGAGCGTCACCCCGATCTCATGGCCCCGGTTCTCGAAGGGAAAGACCTGGACGACGGAGGGAAGATGCGAGAGCTCGGCGGTCCGGTCGGTCCAGGCGTCCAGCACCAGCCGGGCCTGTTCCTCGGACAGCTGCGCGAACGACGCGTCGTGCTCCTCGGTGAAGCAGACGACCTCGCAGCGGCCGGAGTCGCCGGCCAGCGAGGGGAAGCGGTTCTCGAAGACGGCCACGTCGTAGCTGCTGTCCGGGATCTCGCTGAGCCGCTCGCCGCGGGTGGGGCACAGCGGGCACTGATCGGCCGGCGGGTGGTACGTGCGGCCCTGGCGGTGCGAGGCGACCGCGATGTCGTCGCCGAGCAGGTCGTCGTGACGCACCTCGGAGGTGGTCACGGTGGCGTCCAGGGGCCGCCGGTCGACGGCGCCGCGCGGAGCGCCGTCCCGCAGGTCGTAGTAGATGAGCTCCCGCCCGTCGGCAAGCCGGGTCGAAGTCTTCCTCACCGTCGATCGCCTTCCCGCCGCACCGCCCGGCTCCCTCGGATGTCCCGTCCGGATGCGCGATGCCTCGAACAGAAGTCAACATAACAGACCACAACAAAACGCAACCCAATCGCCGATGTCACAATCAGACGACGAGAAGCAACAGGAGTGTTCAATCTCCGACAGTGCCGGTAAGACATCCGCCGTGATCCCCGTAACGCGCGACGAAGCGAGTTCCTATGCCCCCCACACTTCTGGCAGCTGAGCTGCGACTCCCCGCCAACTGGCTGGACTACTGCCTGCTGGCCATCTACTTCCTCTTCGTGCTGGGCGTCGGCTTCCTGGCGCGCAAGTCGGTCAAGACGAGCCTCGACTTCTTCCTGTCCGGGCGCTCGCTGCCCGCGTGGGTCACGGGTCTCGCCTTCATCTCCGCCAACCTGGGCGCCACCGAGGTCCTCGGCATGGCCGCCAACAGCGCCCAGTACGGCGTGTACACGGTGCACTGGTACTGGATCGGCGCCATCCCGGCCATGGTCTTCCTCGGCCTGGTGATGATGCCGTTCTACTACGGCTCCAAGGTCCGCTCGGTGCCCGAGTTCCTGCTGCTGCGCTTCGACAAGTCGGCGCACCTGCTGTCCTCGGTGCTGTTCGCCTTCGCGGCCATCCTGATCGCGGGCGTCAACCTGTACTCGCTGGCGATCGTGGTCGAGGCGCTGCTGGGCTGGCCGGAGTGGGTGGCCATCGTGGTGGCGGGCTTCTTCGTCCTCGCGTACATCACCATCGGTGGTCTCTCCTCGGCGATCTACAACGAGGTGCTGCAGTTCTTCGTGATCCTGGCGGCGCTCATCCCGATCACGGTCCTCGGTCTGAAGCGGGTCGGCGGCTGGGACGGCCTGACCGACTCGCTGACCGCCCAGAAGGGCGGCGACTTCGTCACCGCCTGGGGCGGCACGGGCATCGGCAGCGACAACCCGCTGGGCGCGAACTGGCTGACCATCGTCCTGGGCCTGGGCTTCGTGCTCTCCTTCGGCTACTGGACGACCAACTTCGCCGAGGTCCAGCGCGCGCTGTCCGCCAAGAACCTCTCCGCCGCCCAGCGCACCCCGCTGATCGCGGCGTTCCCGAAGATCTTCATCGTCTTCCTGGTGATGATCCCCGGCCTGGTCGCCGCGGTGCTGGTCCCGAAGATCGGCAGCGCCTCCTCGGGCCTGGAGTACAACGACGCGATCCCCTACCTGATGGGCCAGCTGCTGCCCAACGGTGTGCTCGGCATCGCGATCACCGGTCTGGTGGCGGCGTTCATGGCCGGTATGGCGGCCAACGTGTCGTCCTTCAACACCGTCTTCACCACGGACATCTGGGCCAAGTACGTCAAGCGCGGCCAGGAGGACTCCTACTACCTGCGCTTCGGCCGGATGATCACCGTCCTGGGCGTGCTGGCCTCGATGGGCACGGCGTTCCTCGCGTCGACCTTCTCGAACATCATGGCCTACCTGCAGACGCTGTTCTCCTTCTTCAACGTGCCGATGTTCGTGGTGTTCATCATCGGCATGTTCTGGAAGCGGGCGTCGAAGGTCTCCGGCTTCTGGGGTCTGCTCGCCGGCACGGTCTCCGCGATGGTCAACTACTTCGTGATCTACAAGCAGGGCGTCATCGACATCCCCTCCGACCAGGGCGCGAACTTCGTCTCGGCGATCGTCGGCTTCGTGGCCGGTGCGGTGGTCATGGTCGCGGTCTCGCTCTTCACCAAGCCCAAGCCGATGGAGGAACTGCAGGGTCTGGTCTACGGCACCAAGTCGCCGGGCATGTCCGAGCCGCCCGCCGAGGGCGACGACGCCTGGTACCGCAAGCCCGCCCTGCTGGGCTGGAGCGCGATCATCCTGGCCGCCGCCTGCTACATCCCGTTCTCGTTCTAGCCACGAACGCGGGAGAATGGAGAGACCATGTCCGAATTTTCCGAGAAGGACGTCCAGCGGTCGGTCACTGATCTGGAGACCAAGTCCGCCAGTGCCGCCCGTCTCTTCGACGTCCGCCGCATCATCGGCCTGCTGTTCGTCGTCTACGGCGTCATCGTGACACTGTGCGGGATCGCGCCGTCCGACAGCTCCCTCGACAAGTCGGAGAACGTCAACATCAACCTGTGGACCGGGCTGGCCATGCTGGCTCTCGGCCTGTTCTTCCTGGCCTGGCTCAAGCTGCGGCCGGCCGCGCCTCCGCCGCCCCCCACGGGCATGGAGGAGGAGAACCCTCTGGGTCACTGACCCGACTCGGCCGTCCGAGGGCCGGGCTCCCGCACGGGGCCCGGCCCTCGGCGCGTCCGGGGCCGGGGCGCCCCGGCCCTTCCGCGTGCCGGTCAGGCGGGCGGGCGGTCCAGCAGCCCGGTGCGGGCGGCGAGCGCGGCGGCCTCCAGGCGCGATCCCACGCCCAGCTTCATCAGCACCCGCTGGACGTGGGTGCGCGCGGTGCTGGGCGCTATGCCCATGCCCTCCGCGATCAGCCGGGTGTCCTCCCCCTCGGCGACCCGCACCAGTACCTCCGTCTCGCGCGGGGTGAGGGCGGACAGCAGGCGCCGCCCCTCGTCGTCGGGCTCCGCCACCGGATGGAGCAGCTCGTGGAAGGCGCCCTGCAGCAGGGCCGGGGAGATCGCCGCCTCACCGGCCCGTGCCTTCACGATGGCCCGCTCGACCCCCTCGATCCGCTCGTCGTGGCGGACGTAGCCCGACGCCCCGGCCGCGAAGGCCGCCGCGATGCCGCGCGGGCTGGGCACCGGGCCGAGCACCACCACCGCCACCTGCGGGCGCTCCCGCCGGATCCGCTCCACCGGGTCGAACGCCCCGGGCCGGGCCGGTTCCGCGGTGCCCAGCAGGCACACCTCGGGCGCCCGGCCGATCACCAGCTCGGCCGCTCCGGCCGCCGGCGCGGCCGCGGCCAGCACCCGGTGCCCGCGCAGTTTCAGAGCGGAGGCGAGCGCCTCCGCGTGCAGTCGGTGGTCGTCGACCACCATGAGCCGCACTCCCATCGAACCCCCCACCTTGCCCCCCGGCCCGAGGCCCCCCGGCGCTCGTGGCCTGTATGGACCGCGAAGGTACACGCTTGTTCGACGCGGCGCGCCCCCATCGGCCGACATGTGCCCCGTATCGGCGAATCCGCCGGGGGAGCACGGCCGGCCCATGGGGGCGTCGGTGTGCGTGCGGGCCGTCAGGCCTTGGGGCCGAAGGCGACCGCGAGCGGCTCGTCCTCCTTGTCGTCGCCGCGGGCGTAGACCTCGCTCATGAACAGCCGGCCGCCGAAGAAGAGGTACTCCTGGTAGTCCGGCGAGAACGAGATCTCCAGCTCGCGGCTGGCCTGGTCGTTCGGCAGCTGCAGGAGCAGCGTCTCCTTCAGCGTGTCACCGTCCAGACGGACCACCTGGCCGCCCTTGTCGTAGGGGCCGCTCTTGTAGGCGAGCACCCCGTCGCCGTCCATGCGCAGCGGGAGCAGGTTGTGGCCGTCGCCCGCGTCGGCCTTGCGGCCCGTCTTGCCGGTGGCGAGGTCGATGGCGACGACCTCGTTGGTCCGGCCGGTGTCGCCGCCGGCGTCGTGCTCCTCGGTCGGCAGGTAGAGCGTGTCCTGGCCGACGGCCAGGTTCCCGCAGCTCTCGACGGCGGTGACGCCGTCGCAGTCGGCGGCGTAGGTCTCGCCCGGCGCGGAGATCTTGGCGCGGAGCTTGCCGGTCGCGGCGTCGACGGAGAAGAAGTCGGAGATGCCGCTGCCGTCACCGGCGGTGTCGCCGACGTCGGCGGCGGCCACCAGCGGGACGGTGGAGACGATCGACGCGTAGTCGACGCCCACGGGCAGCTTGTACTCCGAGAGCACGGTGCCCTTCTTGGCGTCCAGGGTCTGCAGGAGCAGCTGGTAGTTGTTGTACTCGCCGCACTTGCGCAGCGCGACCAGGGCCTTGCCGCCGCCGTAACCGGCGTCGTAGCAGGTGTCGCCCGGCTTGGGCTGCCACAGCGAGGCGCCGCTCGTCAGGTTCCAGGCGGCGCCGCCGGAGCTGGAGCCGGCGGCGACGGTGGTGCCGCTGAGGGTGACGTTGTCGAACCGGACGGGCCGGTCGCCGCTCTTGGCGTTCTTCGTCCAGAGCTTCTTGCCGGTGGTCAGGTCGATCGCGGTGACCTCGCTGCAGCCCGCGGTGGGCGCCTTCGCGGTCGGCCTGGTCGGCTCGTGGACGATCGCGGTCTTCCCGTCCTCGGTGGTGTGCCGGGAGGAGAAGCAGACCGGGCCGGGCAGCGGGAGCTTCCACTTCTGCTCGCCGGTCTGCGGGTCGTAGGCGGTGATGCCGTCCGCGCCGCTCTTGGCGTAGACGTCCTCGGTCGCCCAGGAGCCCTTGACGGTGATCTGCAGGTCCTTCTCGACCTTCGGCATCGGCACGTCGAAGAGCAGCTCCGCGCCGGGGTCCGAGGGGACCTTCTCGGTGCCGCCCGCTTCCCCGCCGTCCTTGCCCTTGCCGCCCTCGGTGCCGCCGGCGACGGTCTTCGTGCCGCCGTCCTTGCTGCCGGAGTACCAGACGCCGCCGCCGATGATCAGGGCGATCGCCACCACGGCGGAGACCACGATGGCGATCTGGGCGCGCAGCGCCTTGCGCTCGGCCTCGCTGCGCTGCGGCGCGGCGGCGGGCGCCGGGACCGTCGGCGGCTGCTGGGCGGGGTAGCCGTACTGCGGCGTCTGCGGGGACGCCTGCTGCCCCGGGTGCTGTCCGGGGTGCTGCCCAGGGTGCTGTCCCGGCTGCTGGAGGTACGGGTTGGGCGGCGTCTGCGGGTACCCGTAGCCCGCCGCGGGCGGGGCCGGCGGCTGCTGCGGCGGCGGGGTGGCGCCGTAGGGGTTGCGGTCGGCGGGCTCGTGGGCGCCGCCGTCCCCCTGCGGGGGCCGGCCGGGCTCGGGCGGCTGGGTCATCACATTCCTCGGGAGGGTCGTGCGGGCGGGCGTCGGCCCGGCCGGGGCGTACGAGGGTCCTGGGTGTGGGGCCGGCCCCGGGGTGCGGGGCCGGCGGGGCGGGCCCCGCGTGCGGGGCCGGGGCGGGCGCTACTTGGCGTAGACCGTCATCAGCTTCTCCTCCAGCTCGTCGCTGCCGGTCAGCCGGTCGACGGAGAGGAAGAGCCGGCCGTCGGCCCAGGCGATGGCGGGGTTGAGGAAGGAGCTCTCCAGCTGGGCCCCGGCCGCCGGGTTCTGCAGCAGCTTCTGCGGCGTGTGCGAACCTGCCGTCGGCACGGCGACCACCTGGCCGCCCTTGTCGTAGGTGGGCTCGACGTAGGCGACCAGCCGGCCGTTCTCCAGCGTCACCGGGAGCATCGACGACTCGGCCGGGGACTTCACCCGCCACTTCACCTTGCCGGTGTCCAGGCCGATCGCGAGGATCTCGTTGGCCTTGCCGATGCTCTTGGTGGCCAGGTACATGTTCGTGTCGTCGGCGACGAAGTCGCAGGACTCCAGCGCCTTGTTGAAGATCGAGAACCCGGAGCAGCGGACGTCGAGCTCGGTCTTGCCGTCGAGCTGGACGTGCGGGCCGATCCGGCCGTCGCTCGTGAAGACGGAGATGTTGCCCGTCTTCTTGTCGCGGTTGGCGCTGTAGACCACCAGCGGGCTGACGCTGTAGGCCTTCTCGACCTCCCAGCCCTTGCCGAGCGCCCGGGTCCAGCGGACCTTGCCGGTGGCCGGGTCGAGTTCGCGCAGCTCGTCGTGCTGGTTGTCGCCGCCGGCCCCGCAGGACGCGGCGACGATCAGCTTGCGTTCGTCGCCGGCGAAGCCGCCGGGGAAGCAGGACGCCCCGTACTTCTTGATGTCGTAGCGCTTCTTGCCGGTCTTCATGGCGAGGGCCACGGCGGACTGGCCGCGGCCGACGACCAGGGTGTCCCCGGCCAGGCTGAGCGAGATGTCGCTGGTGCCGTCGAAGAGGCCGCCCTCGTCGATCTCGGCCTCCCAGCCCTTCTCGCCGGTGCGCAGGTCGAGCTCCTGGACCTGGTTGCACTTGGCGCGGTCGCTGCTGCCGCTCTTGTAGGCGACGGCTATCCGCCCGTCCGCGGACACCCGCCGGGTGACGGCGCATATCTCCTGGGGGAAGTCGACCGGCTTCCACGCCTCGCCGCCGTCGGCGGCCTTCCAGCCGAAGACCTGCTTGTACGCGGCCTTCACGGCCACGTCGCCGACCACCCACATGCCGGGGGCCTTGGCGCCGTCGCCCGGGGCGTCGGGGGCGCCCTTGTACCAGGCGAGGCGGGCCTCGCCGGGCGCGCGGTCCTTGTTGATGTCGAGTTCTTCGCCGCCTCCGCCGTTGCCGTCGCCCTGGTCGACGGTGGCGGTGGGCTCGGGGGCCTCCTGCGTGGGCGTGGGCGCCGCCTTCTTCCGCGCGGGCTCGTCGGCGTTGTTGCCGACGAGCGCCCACGCGCCGCCGCCGATCAGCGCGGCCACGACCACGGCGGCGGCGACCACCAGCGCGGGACGGTTCTTGAAGGGGTTGCCCCCACCGGACGGCGGCTGCGGCGGGCCGGCCGGGGGCCAGGCACCGCCCTGCTGAGCACCCTGCGGAGCGCCCTGGGGGTAGCCGTATCCCGGCTGCGGCGCGTAGGGCCCGGCCTGCGGCGCGCCCGGCTGGCCGTACGGTCCGGCGGCGTAGGGGCCGGGCTGCCCGTACGGTCCCGGCTGGGGCTGACCCGGCTGCGCGGGCTGGCCCGGCTGGGGCTGGGGGGCGCCGTAGCCGGAGGGCGCGGCGCCGAAGCCCGCCGCGGGCTGCCCCTGCGGCGGCTGCGGGGCGCCGAACCCGCCCGCGGGCGGCGCGGGAGGAGCGGCGGGGGGCGCGGGCGGCTGCTGCGGGGCCGGGTGGCCGGGCGGCGGGGCGTCCTGCGGCTCCGGGGACTTGCGCAGCGGGTCGCCGGACGGCGTGGGCGGCTGTTCCTCGGGCGGCTGTGTCACAGCGGCTCCCCCTCTTCACTGACCGACGCGCCGCGCCTGTCCGCTTCCGGGCCCCTCAGCGGTACTCAAGGACCAGTTGTCATACCGGTGGCTTTTCTATCACCCACGCCGGAACGCGACGGGCCGGTTCCTCCCCTGTTCCCAAGGGAGAACCGGCCCGTGACGCCGTCGTTATCGGTGACGCGCCGTCAGCGACGTGCGGATGTCAGGCAGCCGCGGGGGCAACCGTCAGGCGTCCTCGGCGAGTTCCAGCCACGCCATCTCCAGCTCGTCCCGCTCGCCGGCCAGCGCGCGCAGCTGCGCGTCGAGTTCGGCCACCTTCGCGAAGTCCGTGGCGTTGTCGGCGATCTGTGCGTGCAGCTTGCTCTCCTGCTCGGAGATCTTGTCGATCCGCCGCTCGATCCGCTGGAGTTCCTTCTTGGCGGCGCGCTGGTCGGCCGCGCTCTTCTCGGCGGCCGGCCTGGCCGCCGGTGCGGGGGCGGAGGCGGCCGCGGCCTCCTCCATCCGGCGGCGGCGCTCCAGGTACTCGTCGATGCCGCGCGGCAGCATCCGCAGCGTCCGGTCGCCGAGCAGCGCGAACACCCGGTCGGTGGTGCGCTCGACGAAGAACCGGTCGTGGGAGATCACGATCATCGAGCCGGGCCACCCGTCGAGGACGTCCTCGAGCTGGGTGAGGGTCTCGATGTCGAGGTCGTTGGTGGGCTCGTCGAGGAAGAGGACGTTGGGCTCGTCCATCAGCAGCCGCAGCAGCTGGAGCCGGCGGCGCTCACCGCCGGAGAGGTCGCCGACCGGCGTCCACTGCTTCTCCTTGGTGAAACCGAAGGTCTCGCAGAGCTGGCCCGCGGTCATCTCGCGGCCCTTGCCGAGGTCGACGCGCTCGCGCACCTTCTGCACGGCCTCCAGGACCCGCCAGTTCGGGTCGAGCTCGGCGACCTCCTGGGAGAGGTAGGCGAGCTTGACCGTCCTGCCGACCTTGATCCGGCCGGCGGCGGGCTGCGCGTCGCCCTCGGTACGGGCGGCCTCGGCCATGGCGCGCAGCAGCGAGGTCTTGCCGGCGCCGTTGACGCCGACCAGGCCGATCCGGTCGCCGGGGCCGAGCTGCCAGGTCACGTGCTCCAGCAGCGTCTTGGGACCCGCCTGGACGGTGACGTCCTCAAGGTCGAAGACCGTCTTGCCCAGGCGCGAGGAGGCGAACTTCATCAGCTCGCTGGTGTCGCGGGGCGGCGGGACGTCGGCGATCAGCTCGTTGGCGGCCTCGACGCGGAAGCGGGGCTTGGAGGTGCGGGCGGGGGCGCCGCGGCGCAGCCAGGCGAGCTCCTTGCGGACCAGGTTCTGCCGCTTGACCTCCTCGGTCTGCGCGATCCGCTCACGCTCGGCACGGGCGAACACGTAGTCGGAGTAGCCGCCCTCGTACTCGTGGACGTCGCCGCGCTGCACGTCCCACATGCGGGTGCAGACCTGGTCGAGGAACCAGCGGTCGTGGGTGACGCAGACGAGGGCGGAGCGGCGGGCGGCCAGGTGGGCGGCGAGCCAGGCGATGCCCTCGACGTCGAGGTGGTTGGTGGGCTCGTCCAGCACGATCAGGTCCTGCTCGGCGATCAGCAGCTGGGCGAGCGCGATGCGGCGGCGCTCACCGCCGGAGAGGGGGCCGATGACGGTGTCCAGGCCCTGCGGGAAACCGGGCAGGTCCAGGCCGCCGAAGAGGCCGGTGAGCACGTCACGGATCTTCGCGTTGCCCGCCCACTCGTGGTCGGCGAGGTCGCCGATCACCTCGTGGCGGACGGTCGCGGTGGGGTCGAGGGAGTCGTGCTGCGTCAGGACGCCCATGCGGAGGCCACCGACGTGGGTGACGCGGCCGGAGTCCGTCTCCTCCAGCTGCGCGAGCATGCGGATCAGGGTGGTCTTGCCGTCGCCGTTGCGGCCGACGACGCCGATGCGGTCGCCCTCGGACACGCCGAGGGAGATGCCGTCCAGGAGGGTACGGGTGCCGTACACCTTGCGGACGTTCTCGACATTGACCAGGTTGACGGCCATTTCTCTCCAACCGAGGGGAACGAGCTCAGCGCCCCAGGTTAGCCCGCGCGGGGGGCCCGCTCCGCCGCCTCGGGGGTTCCGCCAGGGCCGTGCGTACGCGCGAGGGCGCGGGGGTCCGACGTCACATGGACGCACCGCCCCGGGCGCACGGCACCGCCCTGCGCCCACCCGTGCCGCCCCAGCGGCACGATTGCCCGCAGGGTGAACGGGCCTGCCCGCACCCCTGCGGGCGGCTGGGCCGCCCAGGGGGCGATGGGGGTACCCCCTGCTCGAGCGAAGCCGAGAGCTTGGGGGAGGGCGGGCGCAGGGGCGGCGCATCCGCCGGCGAGCGGTTCGCCCCACCTGGCCCGAGCGGCGGTGCCGTACGCACGGGACGGTTCGCCCTCGTCACCTCGGCCCGCGCCCCGCGAAAGTGGGGCTCACGTGCACAGCGGGCCCGGAGGGCGGCGCGGCTCAGGTCCCGTGCGCGGAGCCTCACCGGGTCACTGGGAGGAGTGCTTCGCGGCGACGACCGCGTCGAAGACGTCCCGCTTCGGGAGACCCGCCTCCGCCGCGACCGCCGCGATCGCCTCCTTGCGCCGCTCCCCCGCCTCCTCCCGCACCCGCACCCGCCGGACCAGCTCCTCGGCGTCGACGTCCCCCGGCGCCGGCTCGGGAGCGCCCTCGACGACCACGGTGATCTCGCCCCGCACGCCCTCCTTCGCCCAGGCCGCCAGCTCCCCGAGCCCGCCGCGCCGGACCTCCTCGTACGTCTTGGTGAGCTCCCGGCAGACCGCGGCCCGCCGGTCCGCGCCGAACACCTCGGCCATCGCCTCCAGCGTGTCGTCCAGCCGGTGCGGCGCCTCGAAGTAGACGAGGGTGCGCCGCTCCCCGGCGACCTCCCGCAGCCGCCCCAGCCGCTCGCCCGCCTTGCGCGGCAGGAACCCCTCGAAGCAGAACCGGTCCACCGGCAGCCCGGACAGCGCCAGCGCGGTCAGCACCGCCGACGGTCCCGGCACCGCGGTGACCTTGATGTCGTGCTCGACGGCCGCGGCGACCAGCCGGTACCCGGGGTCGGAGACCGACGGCATGCCCGCGTCGGTCACCAGCAGCACCCGCGCCCCGCCCCGCAGCGCCTCCACCAGTTCGGGCGTGCGGGCACTCTCGTTGCCCTCGAAGTAGGAGACGACCCGCCCCTCGGTGCGCACCCCGAGCGCCTGGGTGAGGCGGCGCAGCCGGCGGGTGTCCTCGGCGGCGACGACGTCCGCCGTGGCGAGCTCCTGGGCGAGGCGCGGCGGGGCGTCCGCCACGTCCCCGATGGGCGTCCCGGCGAGCACGAGCACACCGCTCCCGGGGGCGGGGGACGCGGCGCGCGGGGCGTCGGAGGCGGCGGAGGAAGGCGGCACGGAAGACGTATCGGTCACCATTCCATCGTCGCAGCCGTCCAACACTGCCCCACGCACCGCCCTGTTCCCTACGATGGCGCGGTGACCAGTACCCCGACCGACACGGATCCCCGGCCGGCCCCGCCGCTGCTCGAGAAGGAGGCGGCGGCGCCGCCTCCGGACGACGTCCGCAGCCGGCTGGTGCCCCCGTTCATGTCGCCCGGCCCGCGCCTGTGGGAGACGCTGCGGATCCCGCCCGCCCTGGGCGACGTCCTGGCCCGCTGGAACGGGTGGGTGGGGCCGCTGCTGGTGACCCTGGTCGCCGGCCTGCTGCGCTTCCGGGACCTCGGCAGCCCCCGGGCGGTGATGTTCGACGAGACGTACTACGCGAAGGACGCGTGGGCGCTGGTCCACCGGGGCTTCGAGCTGAGCTGGCCCAAGGACGTCGACAAGCAGATCATCGAGCGGTTCGGGGACGTGCCGCTGCCCACCGACGCGGCGTACGTGGTGCATCCACCGGTCGGCAAGTACGTCATCGGGCTGGGCGAGCTGATGTGGGGGCTGAACCCGTTCGGCTGGCGGTTCATGACGGCGGTGCTCGGCACCCTGTCGGTGCTGCTGGTGTGCCGGATCGGCCGCCGGATGTTCCGCTCGACGTTCCTGGGGTGCCTGGCCGGTCTGCTGCTGGCGGTGGACGGCCTGCACTTCGTGATGAGCCGGACCGCGCTGCTGGACGGCGTGCTGATGTTCTTCGTGGTGGCCGCGTTCGGCTGCCTGGTGGTCGACCGGGACCGGGCGCGGGCCCGGCTGGCGGCGGCGCTGCCGGCCGACCCGAACGGCTGGGTGCGCCCCGACGCGGAGATCGCGCGGACGCTGCGGCTCGGGGCGCGGCCCTGGCGGTGGGCGGCCGGTCTGATGATGGGCCTGGCGATCGGCACCAAGTGGAGCGGTCTGCCGGTGCTCGCGGCGTTCGGTCTGCTGACCGTGCTGTGGGACGTGGGCGCGCGCCGCACGGCCGGGGCCCGGCACCCGCACCTGGCGGTGCTCCAGCGGGACGTGCTCCCGGCGTTCCTCACGACGGTGCCGGTCGCGGTCGTCACCTACCTGGCGTCGTGGACGGGCTGGATCCTCTCCCCCAACGACGGCACCGGCGGCTACTACCGGAACTGGGCGCTGACCGAGGGCAAGGGCGGCACCTGGGGCTTCCTGGACTGGGTGCCGAGCCTGTGGCACTACGAGACGCAGGTGTGGAAGTTCCACGTGGAGCTGACCTCGCCGCACACCTACGAGTCCAACCCGTGGTCGTGGCTGGTGATGGGCCGCCCGGTCTCCTACTTCTACGAGTCGCCCGGCCCCGGCCAGGACGGCTGCCCGGTCGACGTGGTGGACAAGTGCTCCCGCGAGGTGCTGGCCATCGGCACGCCGATGCTGTGGTGGGCGGGCTGCCTGGCACTGCTGTACGTGCTGTGGCGCTGGGCGCTGCGCCGCGACTGGCGGGCCGGCGGCATCCTGTGCGGCGTCGCGGCGGGCTACCTGCCGTGGTTCATGTACCAGGAGCGCACGATCTTCCTGTTCTACGCGGTGGTCTTCGTGCCGTTCCTGTGCCTGGCGCTGGCGATGACGGCGGGGGCGCTGCTGGGGCGGCCGGACGCCGGGGAGACGCGGCGGGTGGCGGGCATCTCCGCGCTGGGGCTGCTGGTGCTGCTGGTGCTGTGGAACTTCGTGCACTTCCTGCCGATCCTCACCGGCGAGGCGATCCCGCTGGAGGAGTGGCAGACCCGGATGTGGCTGGACACCTGGGTGTGACGGGTGTGACGGCGCCCCGTCCGGGGGCGCCCGTCCAGGGCGGCTGCGGCGGGAGGGGCGGCCGGGGCAACGTACGCTGGTTGCCGTGACCAGCCCCACTCCCGCCGACGCCCTTCTCGGTCCCGCCGACGTACGCGAACTCGCCGCCGCCCTCGGGGTCCGCCCCACCAAGCAGCGCGGCCAGAACTTCGTGATCGACGCCAACACCGTGCGCCGTATCGTCCGCACCGCCGAGGTCCGCCCCGAGGACACCGTGGTGGAGGTCGGCCCCGGCCTGGGCTCGCTGACGCTGGCCCTGCTGGAGGTGGCCGACCGGGTCACCGCCGTGGAGATCGACGACGTGCTGGCCTCCGCGCTGCCCGCGACGATCTCCGCGCGGATGCCGGAGCGCGCCGAGCGGTTCGCGCTGGTGCACCGCGACGCGATGCAGGTGGGCGAGCTGCCCGGTCCGGCGCCGACGGCGCTGGTGGCGAACCTGCCGTACAACGTGGCGGTGCCGGTGCTGCTGCACATGCTGGAGACGTTCCCGAGCATCGAGCGCACGCTGGTGATGGTGCAGGCCGAGGTCGCCGACCGGCTGGCCGCGGGCCCGGGCAACAAGGTCTACGGCGTGCCGTCGGTGAAGGCCAACTGGTACGCGGAGGTGAAGCGCGCCGGTTCGATCGGGCGGAACGTGTTCTGGCCCGCCCCCAACGTGGACAGCGGCCTGGTCTCGCTGGTCCGCCGCACCGAGCCGATCGCCACCTCCGCGACCCGTCAGGAGGTGTTCGCGGTCGTCGACGCCGCGTTCGCGCAGCGCCGCAAGACGCTGCGGGCGGCGCTGGCCGGATGGGCCGGCTCGGCCGCCGCGGCGGAGGCCGCGCTGGTCGCCGCCGGGGTGTCGCCGCAGGCCCGCGGCGAGGCCCTCACCGTGCACGAGTTCGCGCGCATCGCCGAGAACCGCGGCGCCGCGGCCGGTGACACCGCCGGGCAGAGGGGCCCTCAGGCATGAGCAGGAGCGTCACCGTCCGCGTGCCCGCCAAGGTCAACGTCCAGCTCGCGGTGGGCGCGGCACGGCCGGACGGGTTCCACCCGCTGGCCAACGTCTTCCTCGCCGTCGGCCTGTACGACCGGGTGACGGTCACCCCCGCCGACGAGCTCCGCGTCACCTGCTCGGGGCCCGACGCGGACCAGGTGCCGCTGGACGCCACCAACCTGGCGGCCCGCGCGGCCGCCGCGCTGGCCGCGCGCCGCGGGCGCACCGGCCGGGACGCGGCGGTGCACGTCCACATCGACAAGGACATCCCGGTGGCCGGCGGCATGGCCGGCGGCAGCGCGGACGGCGCGGGCGCGCTGCTGGCCTGCGACGCGCTGTGGGAGGCCGGAGCCTCCCGCGAGGAGCTGCTGGAGATCTGCGCGGAGCTCGGCAGCGACGTGCCGTTCTCCCTGGTGGGCGGGGCCGCGCTGGGTGTCGGCCGCGGTGAGCTGCTGACGCCGCTGGAGGTGGGCGGCGACTTCCACTGGGTGTTCGCGATGGCGACCCGGGGTCTGTCGACGCCGGCCGTGTTCCGCGAGTTCGACGGCCTCACCGAGAGCGTCGCCGTCCCCGAGCCGGTGGCGAGCGAGCCCCTGCTGGCGGCCCTCGCCAAGGGCGACGTGGACGCGCTGGCCGGGGCGGTCGTCAACGACCTTCAGCCGGCCGCGCTGTCCCTCTTCCCGGAGCTGGCCCGCACCCTTCAGGCGGGGCGCGAGGCCGGTGCGGCCGCCGCCCTGGTGTCCGGCTCCGGCCCCACCACCGCCTACCTGGCCCGCGACGCCGCCTCGGCCGCCCGGATCGCCGACGCCCTCGCCGCCTCCGGCACCTGCCGCACCGTCCGCGTGGCGACGGCTCCCGCGCCGGGAGCGACGGTCCTCTGACGGCTCAGAGCCGGTCGGCCGCCGTCAGGTCGACGGTGATGTCGTACGGCTCCGTCACCTTGAGCTGGTCACGGTGCATGCCGGTGTGCACGTACGCCTTGGTGAGCGGGTCGAGGACGTAGGTGTGCACCACGGGGTGGGCGGTGTCCCCGTTGCGTTCGACCCGCCAGAAGTGCGGGATGCCCGCGGCGGCGTACTTCTGCGGCTTGGTCGTCCGGTCACGGGACTCGGAGTCCGGGGAGACGACCTCGACGGCCAGCAGCACGTCGGCGGCCTCGTAGTGGGTCTGGTCGGGCCCTGTGATCGCGGTGGCGCGGATGACACTCACGTCCGGCTCCGGTCCGTTGCGCCTGTCCAGGACGATCGTCATTTCCCGACTCACCCGAAGTTCCTCAGGCAGCGTGCTGCGCAGTCCCTGGACCAACAGGTCGACCACGTTTCCGTGGAATCGTCGTTGCGGACTCACGAAGACCAGACTCCCGTCGATCAGCTCGGTGCGCGGCGGGAGATCCGGCAGCGTGAACAGGTCGTCCACGGTGTAGCCGTTCTGCGGCGGCACCGGCCACGGGGCCGACTGCTCCACGGGCTTGGCGGCGGTCATGATTCCTCCCATGGACGGGATGCTGCTACCTGACCTCCACGGTAGCCGCCGGATCACGATCGCGTCATCACAACGAGTGACGACGCTCCGGTCCGTGTGACGCCGTGTGAGAACCGTCCGGCAGTCCTAACCTGGTGAGGGAAGGCGTCGGAAGGAGTTCGCCATGACGACGCACAGCCCCGACCAGGTCCACGAGGCGTATGCCTTCGCCTGTATGCGCTGCGGCCACGGGTGGGAACAGGACTACGAGATCGAGCACTACGTCCGCCCCGACGGGGGCACGTACGTGACCTACCGGACCGGCGGGCAGACGGTGCCGTCGCCGTTGTCCCGGCCGACGTGCCTGCACTGCGGCAGCCATGTCGTGCGGATCATGCGGCCCGGCGCGGTGCACGAGTTCGACGAGCTGCTCCAGGGGTCGCACCAGGCACCCGGGCACCACCGGCACTGGTGGCAGCGGGCGACCGCGTAGACGCGCCCCGGGCGTTCGTAGGATCGGACGCATGCCTTCGAAGAACAACGCCGCCGAAGCCCCGCCGTCGCCCGAGCCGCTGCGGGTTCCGGTCGCCGACTCGCACACCCACCTGGACATGCAGTCCGGCACCGTCGAGGAGGCGCTGGCCGCCGCGGCCGCCGTCGGGGTGAGCACGCTGGTGCAGGTCGGGTGCGACCTGAAGGGCTCGCGATGGGCCGCCGAGACCGCCGCCGCCCACGCGGACATCCACGCGGCCGTCGCCCTGCACCCCAACGAGGCTCCCCGAATCGTCCTGGGCGACCCGGACGGCTGGTCCCGGCAGGGCGCCCGGGTGCCCGGCGGGGAGGCCGCGCTGGACGAGCAGCTCGCCGAGATCGACGCGCTGGCCGCGCTGGAGCAGGTCAAGGGCGTCGGTGAGACCGGTCTGGACTACTTCCGCACCGGCGACGAGGGCCGCGCGGCGCAGGAGCGGTCGTTCCGCGCCCACATCGAGATCGCGAAGCGGCACGGCAAGGCGCTGGTCATCCACGACCGGGACGCCCACGAGGACGTGCTGCGGGTACTGAAGGAGGAGGGCGCCCCCGAGCGGACCGTCTTCCACTGCTATTCGGGCGACGCGGAGATGGCGGAGATCTGTGCCCGCGAGGGCTACTACATGTCCTTCGCCGGCAACGTCACCTTCAAGAACGCGCAGAACCTGCGGGAGGCGGTCGCCGTCGCCCCCGTGGAGCTGCTGCTGGTCGAGACCGACGCGCCGTTCCTGACCCCGGCGCCGTGGCGGGGCCGGCCCAACGCGCCCTACCTGATCCCGGTCACCGTCCGGGCGATGGCGCAGGTGCGGGACATGCCCGAGGACGCGCTCTGCGAGGCGATCGCCGCCAACACCGCACGCGCCTTCGGCTACTGAGGCCCACACCGGGCCGGGAGCAGCCGGAAACTGAGCGACTGCTCAAATTCTCGGCCTCGGAGGGCAACCGTCCCACCAACCCCAGACGTCTATGTACATGCCAACGATCGCGTGGGCACCTGGGGAGGGGACGCGAATGCGCAGGGGAGCGAAGGTCGCCGTGGTGGGCACGGCGTGCGCCGTGCTGCTGGGCGGGGCCGGATACGGGGCGTACAACATCCTGTCCGCCTTCGGCGGCGGCGACGGGATCGGCGTGATGGCGGCGAGCCCGGACGACCCGCTGGAGGCGGAGGACGTCGAGGAGGCCTCGTCCGCGTTCTTCGCCGCCTGGGAGAAGGGCGACGGAAGCGCCGCGGCCGCCGTCACCGACGACGAGGCGTCGGCGGGCGCCCTGCTGACCGGCATGGCCGAGGAGGGCGGGGTGGGCAAGGTCCGGATCACGCCCGGGAAGGCGCGGGGCACGACCGTGCCGTTCTCGGTGAAGGCGACCGTGAGCGTGGACGGGAAGAGCGAGCCGCTCGCCTGGGACAGCGAGCTGACCGTGGTACGCGGGCGCACCACGGCCAAGCCGCTGGTCGACTGGGAGCCGACGGTCGTCCACCCGCAGCTGAAGGCCGGCGACACCCTGGTGGCCGGGCCGTCCGACGTCCCGGCGGTGGAACTCGTGGACCGCGACGGCAAGGTGCTCGACGCCGAGAAGCACCCCTCGCTCGGCCCGGTCCTGGACGAGCTGCGGGAACGTTACGGCGAGGCGGCGGGCGGCAGCCCCTCGCTGGAGCTGGTGATCCGGCACACGGAACCGGACACCCCCGACACCACGCTGGTGACCTTGGCGAAGGGCAAGGCCGGCACGATCCGCACCACCCTGTCGGCCGACGTCCAGGCGGCGGCGGAGAAGGCGGTGGGGAAGTACCCCGAATCCTCCGTGGTCGCGCTGAAGCCCAGCACCGGCGAGGTGCTGGCGGTGGCCAACCACCGCTCGGACGGCTTCAACGCCGCGTTCCAGGGCCGGCTGGCGCCGGGCTCCACGATGAAGATCGTCACCGCGGCGATGCTGATCGAGAAGGGCGTCACCGCCATGAACCGCCCCGCGCCCTGCCCGCCCGGGGCGACCTGGCAGAGCCAGACCTTCCACAACGCCCCCGGGGTGACCGAGAACGAGGGCGCGAACCTGGCCGACAGCTTCGCCCGGTCCTGCAACACCGCCTTCGTCAAGCTGATCGACGAGGTGGACGACGAGTCCCTCACCGGCGTCGCCCAGGAGCGGTTCGGCCTCGGCCGCGACGACTGGAAGACCGGCATCGTCTCCTTCGACGGCAGCGTCCCGCCCTCCGGCGGCCCCGACCGGGCGGCCAACGCGATCGGCCAGGGCCAGGTGCAGCTCAGCCCGCTGAACGTCGCCTCGATCACCGCCACCGCGAAGACCGGCGTGTTCAAGCAGCCCTTCCTCGTCCCGGCCAAGGCCGACGGACGGAAGTTCGCCACCGCCCGCGGGCTGGCCCCGGCGGTCTCCGCGCAGCTGCGGCAGATGATGTACCTGACCGCCACCCAGGGCTCGGGGCGCGCGGCCATGGCCGGTCTGGGAGGCGACATCGGCGCGAAGACCGGTTCGGCGGAGGTCGACGGACAGGAGCTCCCCAACAGCTGGTTCACCGGGTACCGGGGCGACGTCGCCGCGGCGGCCGTGGCGCAGCAGGGCGGGCGCGGCGGCGAGGCGGCGGGCCCGGTCGTGGCGGCGGTGCTGCGCGCGGCGGGGTGACCACCGGGCGCGGCGGGGTGACCGGGACGCAGCGGTGTGACCGGGGGAGGCAGCGGGGTGACCACCGTCACCCCGCTCCCCTGTGGACACGTCCTGACCTGCGCTCGACGGGCCCGCCCGGAGGAGGGCGAGGTCACGCGGGAGGGCAATTCGCCGCCCCACTCCCGCGATGTCCGTCCTCGCTGAGAGCATGGGCACCGCACGCCGCACGTTCCGCGCACCGCAACCGCTCCAGAACCGCTCCGGCCGGCTCCTCCGGCCAGGACAGGAATCCATCTCCGGAGGAGAAGACCGTGGGCAAGAGAAGGCGCGTCCCCGAGCGCCGGGGCCTCGGCCGCCGGCCCGCCCTGACCGGCCTGGTGGTCGCCGCGGCCTTGGCGGGCCTGGGCACCGGCGGTTACGTCATGTTCGGCGACGGCGCCTCCGCCGCGGGTTCGGTGCAGACCGCGGAGGACCGGCGCAAGGAGCCGCTGACCGCCGCCGACGTCTCGGCCGCGGCGGAGACGTTCCTGGCCGCCTGGCAGCAGGGCGACGTCGCCCGGGCCGCCGAGGCCACCTCCGACCCGGCGGCCGCCCGCGTCCACCTGGCCGGATGGACGGAACAGGCCCGGATCACCGAAGCCGCCTTCACCGCCGGCCGGCCCAAGGGCGAGGGCCTCACCTTCGCGGTGAAGGCCACCGTCGTCCACGAGAAGCTGAGCAAGCCGCTGGCCTACGACAGCACCCTCACGGTGGTCCGCCGCGCGGCGGACGGCGAGCCGGTCGTCCGGTGGCGCCCCTCCGTCCTCCACCCGGACCTCAAGGACGACGAGCGGCTGCTCACCGGGGAGGCGGGCACCGCGCCGGTCAAGGCGCTCGACCGCGACGGCGGAGAACTGACCGCCGACGCCTACCCGTCGGTCGCGCCGATGCTGAAGAGCCTCGCGGAGAAGTACGGCAAGAAGTCCGGCGGCACCGGTGCGATCGCCCTGCGCGCCGTGCCGGCGGAGGTGGCGGAGGCCGCCGGGAAGAACGGCGACACCCCGCCGGGCGGGAAGAAGGACGCCAAGAGCGGGAAGGACGCGAAGAAGGCCGAGGGCCGGGAGCTGCTGCGGCTGGCCGAGGCCACGCCGGGCGAGGTGCGGACCACCCTCCACCCGGGGCTGCAGAAGCTGGCGGAGGAGAAGGTCGCCGCCAAGCCGCTGTCCTCGGTGGTGCTGCTGCGCGCCTCCACCGGCGAGATACTCGCCGCCGCCAACGCCGAACCGGGCCTCAACACGGCCTTCCAGGGCTCGCTGGCCCCCGGCTCCACCATGAAGGTGATCTCCTCGGCGCTGCTGCTGGAGAAGGGCCTGGCGTCCAACGACCGGGAGCATCCCTGCCCCAAGTACTCCTCGTACGGCGGATGGAAGTTCCAGAACGACGACAAGTTCGCGATGAAGAACGCCACCTTCAAGGCGAGCTTCGCGCGCTCCTGCAACACCGCCTTCATCAGCCAGGCGAAGGAGCTGTCCGACGACGCGCTGACGCGGGAGGCCCAGCAGGTCTTCGGCCTGGGGCTGAACAACTGGTCGGTGGGCGTCTCCACCTTCGACGGCGGGGTCCCGGTGCAGTCCGCCGCGCCCAAGGCCGCGTCGCTGATAGGCCAGGGCGGCGTGCGGATGAACCCGCTCAACATGGCCTCGGTCTCGGCGACCGTGTCGGCCGGCTCGTTCCACCAGCCGTACCTGGTGCCGCCCACGGTGGACGACCGCGCCCTGGCCAAGGCCTCGCGGAGCATGAGCTCCGCGGCGCTGGGCCAGCTCCGGGAGCTGATGCGGTACACCGCGCAGGCGGGCACGGCGGCGGAGGCGATGGCCGGGCTCGGCCCCTCCTACGGCGCCAAGACCGGCACGGCGGAGGTCGACGGCCAGGACAAGCCGAACGGGTGGTTCACCGCGTACCGGGGTGACTACGCGGCGGCCGCGGTGGTGCGTGAGAGCGGCCACGGCGGTGAGAACGCGGGACCGATCGTCGCCGCCCTCCTCGGCGCCACGGGCTGACGCCCGCGCCGGGCACCGCACGTCGGGCGGCCCCTCCCCTCCGGTCAGCTCGGCCGGGTGGGCGCCGCACCCGCACCCCGCACCGTCACACCCGACGGGGGCGGGGTGGTCACCGGCGTGGCCTTGGCCGGCCCGCCCGACCGGGTGACACGCGCCCCCTTCCGGGCGGCCCGCGCTCCCGCGGCGGGCGGTGCGGTCGCGGGGGGTGCGGTCGCACGCGGCGCCGTCGCGGAGGCGGCGGCGCAGGCCGGCGAGGCTTGGGCGGCCGTGGAAGCCTGCGCGGCGGGAGCCGGAGCGGCCGTGGAAGCCCCGGCAGCGCGAGCCGGGGCGGCCGTGGATGCCGGAGCGGCGGTAGCTGGGGCGGCGGAGGCAATCGCGGCGGCCGGCGCGGCCGCCGCGGCCGGTGCGAGCGGCGTCGGCCCGGTGGAGGCGGGGAACGTGGCTCCCGTCGGGGCGGGGGTCGGCGCGCCGGTGGCCGCGGCGTGGATGCGGCCGAGGAAGCGCAGCAGCGCCGTGGTGTCGAACTGGGCCACCACCACGCCCTGCTCACCCGGAAGTTCCACCACCGTGGCGGCGCGGCCGCAGGGCCACACCCTGCCCCCTTCCGCCTCCGCGCCGCGGGCCGGGCTGCACACGCCCCGTTCCAGCAACGCGCGGTCCACTCGCCACTCCCGCGGCGTGGGGGCCGCCAGGCGGATCGTCACCTCGGACGCCCCGGGCTCATGCCGCAGCATCGCGGGGACCCGGCCGCCCACGTCCTCCTGCGTCGCGGTCAGGACGTGCGCTCGTGTGTACTGTTCGATCGCGGACACTCACACAATGTCCCAGTTTTTCCACTTTCTCACCCTTCGGGGCCGGTCCCCTTCTTGCGAAGAAGTTGCAACTAGCGGCACCATCGAACAGTGCATGTTCCTGATGGATTCCTCGACGCCCCCACCTCCGTCGCCACCGGCGCGATAGCCGCCGCGGCCGTCGCCGTGTCGCTGCGCGGCGCCCGCCGCGAACTCGCGGGCTCCGTGACCGGTCCCGCGGGCCCGGCCGCCATGGGAGCGGAGCGCACCGCGCCGCTCGCCGGCCTGACCGCCGCGTTCATCTTCGCGGTGCAGATGCTGAACTTCCCGGTCGCCGCCGGGACCAGTGGGCACCTGCTGGGCGGTGCGCTCGCCGCGATCCTGGTGGGCCCGTTCACCGGCGTCCTGTGCGTCTCCGTGGTGCTGCTGCTCCAGGCCATCCTCTTCGCCGACGGCGGTCTCACCGCGCTGGGCACGAACATCACCTGCATGGCCCTGATCACCGTGGTCGTGGCCCACCTGGTCTTCCGCACCCTGCTGCGGGTGCTGCCCGCCGGGCGTTCCACCGTCACCGCCTCGGCCTTCGCGGCCGCGCTGGTGTCGGTGCCGGCGGCCGCGCTGTTCTTCACCCTGCTGTACGCGATCGGCGGCACCACCGACGTGCCGATCGGCTCCGTCGCCGCCGCGATGGGCGGGGTGCACGTGCTCATCGGCATCGGCGAGGGCGTCATCACCGCCCTGACCGTCGGCGCCGTGATCGCCGTCCGCCCCGACCTGGTGCACGGCGCGCGCGGGCTGCACCGCCCGCTGAAGCTCATGGTGAACGGCGAGCTGGTCGACGCGCCCGCCCCCGCCGCGACCACCGTGCCGGCGTCCGCGCCGCGCTCCTCGCGCGCGGTGTGGCTCGGCGGCCTGGCGGCCTCGCTGGTGCTGGCCGGGTTCGTCAGCTTCTACGCCTCCGCCTCCCCCGACGGCCTGGAGAAGGTCGCCGCCGACAAGGGCATCGACAAGGGGGCCGAGGAGCACGCCGTCGCCGACGGACCGCTGGCCGACTACGGCGTCAGCGGCGTGGACGACGCCCGGCTGTCCGGCGGCCTGGCCGGCGTCATCGGCGTGGGCGTGACCGCGGCCGCGGGCACCGGCGTCTTCGTGGTGGTGCGCCGCCGCGAGAACTCCGGCCGCGAGGACGCCGCCGACCGCGACCACGAGAAGGTCTGACCGGCGTGGGCTCCGGACACTCGCACCGGCTGCACCTGCCCGGCGCCTCGCCGGTGCACCGGCTGCCCGCGCACACCAAGCTGGTCGCCGTCCTCGCCTTCGTGGTGGTCGTGGTCTCCACGCCCCGCGAGGCGGTGTGGGCGTTCGCCGGGTACGCGCTGCTGCTCGCGGCGGTGGCCCGGGCCGCGCGTGTGCCGGCCGGCTTCGCGCTGCGGCGGATGGCCGTGGAGGTCCCGTTCGTGGCGTTCGCCCTGCTCCTGCCGTTCGTGGCGCGGGGCGAGCAGACCGAGGTGCTGGGCGTGCAGCTCAGCGTCTCGGGGCTGTGGGGCGCGTGGAACATCCTGGCCAAGGGGACGCTGGGCGTCGCCGCCTCCGTCCTGCTGGCCGCCACCACCGAGCTGCGCGACCTGCTGCTCGGACTGCAACGGCTGCGGATGCCGCCTCTGCTGGTGCAGATCGCCTCGTTCATGCTCCGCTACGGCGACGTCATCGCCGACGAGCTGGCGCGGATGCGGATCGCCCGCGAGTCCCGCGGCTTCCAGGCGCGCGGGCCGCGTGCCTGGGGCGTGCTGGCACGGACGGCGGGCGCGCTGTTCATCCGCACCTACGAGCGCGGCGAGCGGGTCCACCTCGCCATGATGAGCCGCGGCTACACCGGAGCGATGCCGGTGCTCGACGGGTCTGCGGCGACCCGGGTCCAGTGGTCGTCCGCACTGACCCTCCCGGTGACGGCGCTCGCCATGTGTCTGCTGGGATGGACCCTGTGACAGACCCTGTGACGACGGACGACGTGACGTACTCCCTGGAGGTCTCCGGCCTCGCCTTCGCCTACCCGGACGGCCACCAGGCCCTGTTCGGCGTCGACTTCGCGCTGGAGCGCGGCGAGCGCGTCGCGCTGCTGGGCCCCAACGGCGCCGGGAAGACCACCCTGGTGCTGCACCTCAACGGCATCCTCACGGCCGGGGCGGGCAGTGTGCGGGTGGCCGGTCTGCCGGTGGACCGGGCCCACATGGCGGAGATCCGGCAGCGGGTCGGCATCGTCTTCCAGGACCCCGACGACCAGCTCTTCATGCCCACCGTCCGCGAGGACGTCGCCTTCGGCCCGGCCAACGCCGGGCTGCGCGGCGCGGAGCTGGAGGCCCGGGTGACCCGGGCGCTGGAGCGGGTCGGCATGGCCGAGCACGCCGGCCGGCCCCCGCACCACCTGTCGTTCGGGCAGCGGCGGCGGGTCGCGGTGGCCACGGTGCTGGCGATGGAGCCGGAGATCCTCGTCCTCGACGAGCCGTCCTCCAACCTCGACCCCGCCTCCCGGCGCGAGCTCGCCGAGATCCTGACCTCGCTGGACGTCACCGTCCTGATGGTCACCCACGACCTGCCGTACGCGATGGAGCTCTGCCCGCGCTCGCTGGTCCTGTCCGGCGGCACGATCGTGGCGGACGGGCCGACGCCGAAGCTGCTGGCCGACGAGGCGCTGCTGCGGGCGAACCGGCTGGAGCTGCCGTACGGGTTCTCACCTTCGCCCCGCTGAGGCGGGCGGCCGGCGCACCCGCTGTGACCGCCGCCACGCGGCGGCGCGGAATCGGGGCCGTGGCACGCTTGTTGCGCCCGTGGGCGCAGCGCGCCACAAAAGTGCGGGCACCTGAGGTGTACAGGGCCTGCAGGGGCGTCGCGGAAAAGTGAGGGAACGGTGGACCAGGTGGACGTCGACGGCACGGTGAGCGACCGGTTCGCCCCGGTCCGCGAAGCGTTCGAGCGGAACTTCACCCACCGCGGCGAGCGCGGCGCGGCGGTCGCCGTCCACCTGCACGGCCGCAAGGTCGTGGACCTGTGGGGCGGCACCCGGGACGTCGACGGGGGCGCCGGCTGGGAACAGGGAACGGCACAGATCGTGCGGTCCGCCACGAAGGGCGTGGCCGCGTCCGTCGTGCTGCTGCTCCACCAGCGCGGACTGCTCGGCCTGGACGAGCCGGTGGCCTCGTACTGGCCCGCGTTCAAGGCGGCGGGCAAGGAGCGGGTGACCGTCCGGCACCTGCTGGCCCACCGGGCCGGGGTGCCGGCCGTGGACCGCCCGCTGACCCCCGCCGAGTCCCTGGACCCGGACCGCACCGCGGCGGCGATCGCCGCGCAGGCCCCCGCCTGGGAGCCGGGAACCGCGCACGGCTACCACGCGCAGACCTACGGATGGCTGCTCGGCGGGCTGGTGCGGCAGGTGACCGGGGTGTCGCTGGGCGCCTGGCTGGCCGCGGAGGTCACCGGGCCCTCGGGCGCCGACCTGTGGATCGGCCTCCCGGAGGCCGAGGCGCCCCGGGCCGGACGCTGCGGGCCGCTCCCGGCGCCGGAGACGGGCGGCGGGGCCGGGATCAAGGCCCGGCCCAAGCGGGAGGTGTCCCAGGCGTACGCGGACCCGCGGTCGCTCACCCGGCGGGCGTTCGGCGCGGTCTCCCCCTCGGTGGACGAGAACGACCCGGCGTACCGGGCCGGCGAGTCCCCCGCGTCGGGCGGCGTCGCCACCGCGGAGGGGCTGTCCCGCTTCTACGCCGCGCTGTCCGGCGAACTCGACGGACGCGCGCCGCTGTTCACCCCGCAGACCCTCGAACTCGCCCGCACCGAGCACTCGGTGGGCGCCGACAAGGTGCTGATCGTCAACACCCGCTTCGGCGCGGGGTACATGCTGCACAGCCCGGCCTCGCCGCTGCTCGCCCCCGGCTCCTTCGGCCACCCCGGCCGGGGCGGTGCCCTCGGGTTCGCCGACCCGGAGAGCGGGATCGCCTTCGGCTACGTCACCAACGGCTTCCTGAAGTCGGTCACCGCCGACCCGCGCGCCCAGGCGCTGGTGCGCGCGGTCCGGGAGTCGCTGGCTGCCGCCTAGAGAGCCAGGTGCATCACGTGCACGCCGACCAGGCCGTGCACGGGGTGGCGGAAGCCCTCCGGAACGGTGCCGACCACGCGGAACCCGAGCGACTCGTACAGCTTCACCGCGCGGGTGTTCGTCTCCACCACCGCGTTGAACTGGATCGCCCGGAACCCCGACTCGCGCGCCCACGCGATCACGTACTCGCACAGGGCGCGGCCGACGCCGCGGCCCGCGTGGTCCGGGTCCACCATGAAGCTGGCGCTCGCCATGTGCGCGGCGTTCCCCGTGCGGGACATGTTGCAGTTCATCTTCGCGGAGCCGACGATCCGTCCCCCGTCGTCGACGGCGACGACCGTGCGGTCCGGCGCGGGGAGGAACCACCAGCCGCGGGCCTCCTCCTCACCGAGGTCCAGCGGGTACGGGTACGTCTCCCCGGCCTCCACGATGCGCCGGAAGAACGGCCACACCCCGCCCCAGTCCGCCTGGTCCGCCTCACGAATCAGCATGCCGCGATCCTGTCACCGCCCGGAGCACTCGCGACAACGCGTTTCCGCACGCGCCGTCGCGGTGGTGCGGGCTCTCACCCCGCGTGCAGCATCAGCCCCAGTCCCGCCACCATCAGGACCGCCCCCACCATCCGCGGCATCCCGAACCGTTCCTTGAAGAAGACCGCCCCGATCGCCGCCCCCACGATGATGGAGGACTCCCGCAGCGCCGCGATCGGCGCCATCGCCCCCCGCGTCTGCGCCCACAGCACCAGCCCGTACGCCGCCACCGACAGGCCCGCGCCGAGCAGCCCCAGCGCCGCGTGCGGCCGGAGCACCGCGAGCGTCCGCCCGCGCAGCCGGTGCACGGCGAACAGCGGAACGCCGAGTCCGCCCAGCGCCATCAGGTACGCGGTGTACCCGGGCGCCGACCCCGCCGCCCGGACGCCCAGCCCGTCGACCACGGTGTACGCCGCGATGGCGAGCCCCGTCGCGAAGGCCGCGCCGATCGCCGCCCAGTCCGGCCGCCTCCCCCGCAGCCCCCACAGAGCCACGGCGGTCAGGCCCAGGCAGGACACCGCCACGCCCGCCATCGCCCAGCCGTCCGGGACCTCGTCGGCGAAGACGGCCGCCAGCACCGTCACCACCAGGGGCGCGGTGCCCCGGGCGATCGGGTAGGCCTGGCCGAAGTCGCCCAGCTTGAACGAGCGCATCAGCAGCGCGTAGTAGACGACGTGCAGCACGCCGGAACCCAGCAGGTAGGGCCAGGCCCCGGCCGCCGGGACGGGCACGAGGGGCATCGCGGCGACGCCGATCAGCGCCCCGCCCCCGGCGATCAGGGTGAAGCCGGTCAGCTTGTCGGTGATCCCGTGCGCCAGCGCGTTCCACGAGGCGTGCGCGACGGCGGCCAGCACCACCGCCGCCACGACCAGGGGCGTCACGCGCCCTGTCCCGCGGCCCGCTCGCGGACGTCGACGACCGTCGCACCCGCCAGGGCGATCAGGTCGGCGGGGGCGACGGGGAACACGCTGTGCGGCGTGCCCGCCGCGGCCCACACCACCGCGTGGTCCAGCAGCGAGCGGTCGGCGAGCACCCGGGTCCGCGTCCGGTGCCCGAACGGCGGCACGCCGCCGATGGCGTAACCGGTGGCCTCCCGCACGAGCGCGGCCGGGGCCCGGGACACCTCCTGCGCGCCCAGCTCCCGCCGCACCGCCTCCACGTCGACCCGCCCGGCCCCGTCCATCAGGACCAGCACCGGCTCGGAGTCGACGGCGAAGATCAGCGACTTGCAGATCTGGGAGAGCTCGCACGCGACCGCCGCGGCCGCCTCCGCCGCGGTCCGCACCGCGTCCGGGTACCGGCGGACACCCGCCAGCAGCGCCTCGAGCCCCTGTTCCCGCAGCGCGGCCGCGAACCGGGGGTGCGCCGCGTCCGCGCCCCCGCCCGGGTTCCCGCCCGCGCCCGGGTTCCCGCCCGCGCCCTCGCCCTCGTCGCCCCCGGCGCTGTCATGCGTGTGCTGCTCGATGCTCATGACCGCACGCTAGTGATCTCCCCCGCCACGGCGCGAACCCGTTTCACCTCACGGACCGCACCGCCGTCCGCCCGCCCGAGTTGCCCGCCCGCCGGGCCCGCCGAAGCATGGTGGGGTGACCTTTTTGCGCCTGCCCCACATCCGCGGCGACCTGCTGTGCTTCGTGGCCGAGGACGACCTCTGGCTGGCGCCCTTGGAGAAGGGCGGCGAGTGCGGCCGGGCCTGGCGGCTCACCTCGGACCGCACCAAGACCGGCCACCCCCGCTTCTCGCCGGACGGCACGCTGATCGCCTACACCTCCTGGCACACCCTGGTCCCCGAGGTCCACGTGCTGCCCGTGGAGGGCGGCGAGTCGACCCGGCTGACCTACTGGGGCGGCCCGGACGCCCGGGTGTGCGGCTGGACGCCGCCCGACCCGGACCTCGGCGGCCGCAGCGACATCCTCGCCGTCTCCTCGCACGGACAGCCGTTCCCGATCACCTTCTCCCACGCCGTCCCGCTGGACGGCGGCCCCGGCGCGCCGCTGCGCTGGGGCCCGGTCTCCGACATCGACCTCACCGCCGACCCCAGGGCAGCCGCCCAGGGCGAGGCGAGCGACGACTGGCGCACCCTCCTGCTCACCGGCACGCCCCCGCACGAGCCGGCCTCCTGGAAGCGCTACCGCGGCGGCGCCGCCGGACGCCTGTGGCTGGACGGGCGGCGGCTGCTCGCCGACCTCGGCGGCCACCTGGACTCCCCGCAGTTCGTCGGCGACCGGATCGCCTTCCTCTCCGACCACGAAGGCGTCGGCAACCTCTACTCCTGCGCCCTGGACGGCACCGACCTGCGCCGCCACACCGACCACGCCGAGTACTACGCCCGCCACGCCTCCGGCGACGGCACCCGGGTGGTCTACCAGTGCGCCGGCGACCTGTGGATCGTCGACGACCTCACGGCGGACTCCGCGCCGCGCCGGCTGGACGTGCGCACCTCCGGCCCGCGCGCCGGCCGCCGCGTCCACCAGGTGCCGGCCGCGCAGCACGTCGGCGGCATCGCGGTGGACGAGACCGGCCGGGCCAGCGCCGTGGTGGTACGCGGCAGCCTGTACTGGCTCACGCACCGCGACGGCCCGGCGCGGACCATCACCGACGTGCCGGGCGTGCGCGTGCGGCTGCCGGAGATGCTGGGCGGCAGCGGGCGCATCGCCTACGTGACCGACGCGGAGGGCGAGGACGCCGTCGAGATCGCCTACCTGCCCCGCGCCACCGGCGACCGCGCCCCGCACCGGCTGGCCTCCGGCCGGCTCGGCCGGGTCCTGGAGATGACCGCCGACCCGGACGGCAACCGCCTGGCGGTCGCCTCCCACGACGGCCGGCTGATGCTGATCACCGTCTCGGACGACGCCGGCTCCGACACCGAGGCCTACGGCTCGGTCACCGAACTCGTCCGCTCCGGCAACGGCCCCGTCCGCGACCTCGCCTTCTCCCCCGACGGCGGCTGGCTGACCTGGTCGCACCCGACGGTCGGACGGACCCTGCGCAAGATCAAGCTGGCCCGGATCAAGGACGGGACGATCGTCGACGTCACCAACGGCCGCTTCGAGGACGAGAGCCCGGTCTTCACCAGCGACGGCCGCTACCTGGCCTTCCTGTCCTGGCGCGGTTTCGACCCGGTGTACGACGTGCACACCGGCGACCTGTCGTTCCCGCTGGGCTCGCGCCCCTATCTGGTGCCGCTGTCCTCCGCCACGCCGTCGCCGTTCGCCCTCTCCCCCGAGGGCCGCCCGGCGGCGGGCGGGCTGGAGCTGGAGGGGTCCGACGAGCCCGGCGTGGTCTCCATCGAGACGGAAGGGCTGGAGAGCCGGGTCACCCCGTTCCCGGTGGCCGCATCCAAGTACTCCTCGCTCACCCCGGTGGCGGGCGGCGGCCTGGTCTGGCTGCGCTGGCCGATCTCCGGGGCGCTCGGCGAGACCTTCGCCAACCCGGACGACCCGAGCGACCGGCCCTCCCTGGAGCACTTCCACATCGCCAAGGCGCGGCGCACCGAACTCGTCCACCACCTGGAGTGGTTCGGCGTCAGCGGCGACGGCAGCCGGCTGGTCGTCGTCCAGGACGGCGAGCTGCGGGCGCTGCCCGCCACCGAGCCCGGCGACCTGGACACCACGGTCTGGATCGACGCGCGGCGCATCTCGCACCGGGTGGACCCTGGCGCCGAGTGGCGGCAGGCCTTCGAGGAGGCGGGGCGGCTCACCCGGGCCTACTTCTGGGACCCCGGCATGTGCGGCATCGACTGGGACGCGGTCCTCGCCCAGTACCGGCCGCTGGTCGAGCGGGTCGCCACCCCCGACGAGTTCGCCGACCTGCTGCGCGAGGTGCTGGGCGAGCTGGGCACCTCGCACGCCTACGTCACCCCGGCCCGGCGCAACGAGGGCCCGCCGCACTACCAGCGCCGCCAGGGTCTGCTCGGCGCGGACCTGGTGCGCACGCCGGCCGGCTGGCAGGTCAAGCGGATCCTGCCGGGCGACTCCTCCGACTCACGCGCCCGCTCCCCGCTGGCCGGCACCGGCATCCGCGAGGGCGCGGTGCTCACCCATGTGAACGGCCGCCCGGTGGAGGTCACCGCCGGCCCCTTCCCGCTGCTGGCCGGCACCGGGGACACCACCGTGGAACTCACCTTCGCGGCCCCCGGCGGCGGGCCGACCCGCCGGGTCGCCGTGCTGCCACTGGTCGACGAGCGGCCGCTGCGCTACCAGACCTGGGTCGCCGAGCGGCGCGAGATCGTCCGGGAGCTGAGCGAGGGCAGGTGCGGCTACCTGCACATCCCCGACATGGGCGGCTCCGGCTGGGCCCAGTTCAGCCGCGACGTGCGGATGGAGGTCTCCCGGCCCGCCCTCATCGTCGACGTGCGCGGCAACGCGGGCGGCCACATCAGCGAACTCGTCGTCGAGCAGCTGACCCGCACCATCCTCGGCTGGGACGTCACCCGCCACGCGGAGCCGGTCTCCTACGCCTCCAACGCCCCGCGCGGGCCGGTGGTGGCCGTCGCCGACGAGGCGACCTCCTCCGACGGCGACATGATCACCGCGGCGTTCAAGCTGCTGGAGCTCGGCCCGGTGGTGGGCCAGCGCACCTGGGGCGGCGTGGTCGGCATGACCGGCCGCCACCGCCTGGGCGACGGCACGGTCATCACCGTCCCGATGAACGCGGCCTGGTTCGACGCGTACGGCTGGTCCGTCGAGAACCACGGCGTCGAACCGGACGTCGAGGCGCTGCGCACCCCCCTCGACTGGGCCGAGGGCCGCCTCACCGGCCTCGAGGAGGCCGTCCGCATCGCCCTCGACCTCCTCTCGGAGCACCCGGCGGCCACCCCGCCCTCCCACGACGCCATCCCCGACCGCACCAGGCCGCCTCTGCCGCCGAGGTCGTGAGCGGCGCGCGAGGTGTGTCACCCGGGCGGGTCGAGCGCCACCAGCTCCACCTCGAAGCCGTCGCGGTTCTCCAGGTAGGACGCGTAGTGGTCCGGGCCGCCCGCGTGCGGGTGCCGGTCGGCGAAGAGGAGCCGCCAGCCGTGGTCCGCGGCCTCGGCGGTCAAGGCGTCCAGCGCCGTCCGGCCGACGACGTGGAAGGCCAGGTGGTTGAGGCCGGGACGGCACCGGTCGTACTGCCCGGTGGTGAGGGCGGATGACTGCTCGACGACCAGGTAGGTGGGGCCGAGCCGCCAGCTGCGGCCGGTGTCCCAGCTCTGGTGAGGCGCGTACCCCAGCCGTTCGAGGAGCCACCCCAGCGAGGAGAAGGCCTCCGCGAGGTCGGGGACCCACAGCTCGACGTGGTGCAGCGTGCCGTGGAGCACGTTCCCCGTGCCCGTGTCGCTCACAAGCGCTTGGCCATGCAGATGCTGTTCTCGTGGAAGCGGTAGTAGCCGAACTTGCCGCAGCGGTCGTAGCCGGAGGAGCCGTAGAGGGCGACGGCCTCGGGCTGCTGGTCGCCGGTCTCCAGGACCATGCGGGTGCGGCCGGCGGCGCGGGCGTCCTCCTCGAGCAGGGCGAGGATGCGGCGGGCCAGGCCCAGGCCGCGGCACTGCTCGATCACGAACATCCGCTTGAGCTCGGCGTCGCCGTCCTGGTTGCCCTCGTCGTTCTCGTCCTGCGCGCGCCAGCCGCCGGTGGCGACCGGGCGGTCCTGCTCGTCGTAGGCGATCAGGAAGAGTCCGTTCGGCGGGCGGAAGTCGTCGGGGTGCAGGACGGTGGCGTCGCCGCCGTCGCCGTAGCGGCGCCGGTACTCCTCCTGGACCTCGTCGTTCAGCTTCACGGCGTCGGGGTGGTCGAACGGGACAGTGCGGATGTTCATGGCGGGGATCGTACTTCCGTGCTGTTCGGCGAACTGATGGGCGGGTCCGTCCAGTGTGCCGGTATTGTGCTCCGGTGCTTACTGTGACCTCCGTCAACGTCAACGGGCTCCGCGCCGCCGCCAAGAAGGGCTTCGTCGAGTGGCTGGCGGAGACCTCCGCCGATGTGCTGTGCCTGCAGGAGGTGCGGGCCGAGCCGGGCCAGCTCCCGCAGGCCGCCGGCGCCCCCGAGGGGTGGCACGCCGTCCACGCGCCGTCCGCCGCCAAGGGCAGGGCCGGCGTCTCGCTGTACACCCGCCGGGAGCCGGACGCGGTGCGCGTCGGGTTCGGGTCCGCGGAGTTCGACGCCACCGGCCGCTACGTGGAGGCGGACCTGCCGGGCGTCACCGTCGCCAGCCTCTACCTGCCCTCCGGCGAGGTCGGCACCGAGCGGCAGGACGAGAAGTACCGGTTCATGGACGAGTTCCTCGTGTACCTGAAGGCACTGCGCGAGCGCGCCGCGGCCGACGGGCGCGAGGTGCTGGTCTGCGGTGACTGGAACATCGCCCACGCCGAGGCCGACCTCAAGAACTGGCGCGCCAACCGCAAGAGCTCCGGGTTCCTCCCCGAGGAGCGCGAGTGGCTGACCCGGGTGCTCTCGCCCGGCGACGGCGGCTACGTGGACGTGGTCCGCGCCCTCCACCCGGAGACGGAGGGGCCGTACTCCTGGTGGTCCTACCGCGGCCGCGCCTTCGACAATGACAGCGGATGGCGCATCGACCTTCAAACGGCGACGAAGGGCCTCGCGGACCGCGCTCTCAAGGGCTTCGTGGAGCGGGCCGCCACCCACGAGGAGCGCTGGTCGGACCACGCGCCGGTGACGGTCGTCTACGACCTCTAGGCGACACCGGGGCGTCGGCCCCGCAACGGCCGGCGCGGCCTCGGACACACGGTTCCCGGACACACGGGCCCGGACGGGCGAAGGGCGCCCCCTCGGAAAGGGGGCGCCCTCGTCACAGGATCAGGCTGCGCGCGTTGCCGGGGCCTGCGTCAGATGGTGTCCTCGTCGTAGATGTCGTCCTCGGACGACGAACGACGCGGGCGGTCGTTCTCGTGCTGCGGCGAGGACGAGCGGTCGCGCGACGGGCGCTCGTCCCGCTGCTGCTGCTGACGGTTCTGACCCATGCGCTGGTCGGCCTCCTGCTGGAGACGCTCGGCCTTGTCCTGGAACTGGTCCTTGATGCCCATGTGTGTCACTCCAATGAGTGGTGAGGGGATCGGGGCTCGACCAGCGTGACACGGCCGTGCACACAGCGCATTTCGATCATCACCCGCTGTGCTGGGACGTCCGTTCCTGCTCGTCGGCGGCGCCTCCGGCGCCCACCAGACCGGGCCGGACCTGGTCCAGACGGTCGTCGAACCGCCGTACCTCGCGGGGCCCGACGGTGCCGATCAGGGTGGGCAGCGCGCCACGGATCGACTGCATGCCGCGCAGCCACCACTGCCCGTAGACGTGCGCGGAGCGCCGCTCGATGCCGTCCACCAGCCGGTCCACCGCGGGGCCGAGCGGGTAGGTCTTGTTGGTCGGCCACGGCAGCCGCTTGCGCAGCTCGCGCATCACGTCGTCCTGGTCGGCGCCGCGCACCATGTCGGTGTCGGTCCACGACAGGTAACCGACGCCCACGTCCACGCCCTTGTGGCCGACCTCGCCGCGCAGGCAGTGCGCGAACGCCTCGACGCCGGACTTGGAGGCGCAGTACGCCGACATCATCGGGGCCGGGGTGAGCGCGGCCAGCGAGGCGATCTGCAGCAGGTAGCCGCGGGTCTCCAGCAGTGCGGGCAGGAACGCCCGCGCGGTGACCGCCGAGCCGATCAGGTTGACCTCGATCACCCGCCGCCAGGCGTCCGCGTCGGAGCTGACGAGTGGACCGCCGGTGGCGACGCCCGCGTTGGCGATCACGATGTCGATCCGCCCGAACCGCTCCTTGACCTCGGCGGCCACCTGGTTCATGGCGTCCTGGTCGGTGACGTCGGCGTGCCACCAGTCGCTCTCGGCGTACAGGCGGCCGGAGACCTCCTTGAGCCGCTCCGGCTCCAGGCCCACCAGCGCCACCTTCACGCCGCGCACCGACAGCTTGCGGGCGAGCAGTTCGCCGACGCCCCGCGCGCCGCCGGTGACGACGGCGACCCGTCCCTCCAGGTTGATCTTGCTCATGCGGCGCTCTCCTTCGTCGTGCCGGTCGTGCCGGTCCTGTCGGTGCCCTCGGTGTTCCCGGTGCGCGCGTCGGCCGCGGCGCCGTCGGCGAGGTGGGCGGCGGCCAGCGCCCTGATGCGGTCGGTGACCACGTCCGGCGCCTCGATCGGGGTCATGTGGCCGAGGCCCGGAAGTTCGGTCACCCGGAGGCAGTTGGGGATTTCCTGGGCGAGGTTACGGGCGTGGACCGGTGGTGTCAGCCGGTCCGCGGTGCCCACGAGGACCTCGGTGGGGAGGTCCAGCAGCCGTGCGCCCTCGGTGAGTTCGAGGGTGGACAGGACGTGGGACCAGGCGTGCCGCGCCTTGGTGGGGCAGGCGTGCACCACGCGTGCGCAGGCCTCCACCATCTGCGGCGTCGAAGCGGCGCCCATGGTGCCGTACTTGAGGACCTTGCGGCTGAAGCCGGTGGGCCGGCGGCCGATCGGCAGCGGGGAGCCGAGGATCTGTCCGGTGAGCCAGGTGCGGACCGCCCCGCGCCTGATCGGGAGGACCGTGGACTCCGGCACCAGGGCGGAGGCGCCGGTGGAGCAGAGCAGGACGGCTGCGGCGTGCTCGCGGAAGCCGGGGCGTCCGGCGGCCGCCATGATCGTCATGCCGCCCATGGAGTGTCCGGCGATCACCGCTTTCTCGCCGGGGGCGAGGGTGGCGGCCAGCACCGCCTCGAGGTCGTCGGCGAGCTGCTGGGTGCCGACGGGGGCGTGCAGCGGGCTGCCGCCGTGTCCGCGCTGGTCGTAGGCGATGACGCGGAACCTCTCGGACAGGTCGCGGATCTGCGCCGCCCAGAAGGCGACGGAGCAGGTCCAGCCGTGCGCGAGCACGACGGCGGGGGCGCCCTCGGGGCCGTGCACCTCGACGGAGATGCGGGCGCCGTCCGCGGAGAAGGCGGTCAGTTCGCGGGCGGGCGCGGGCGGCTGGTAGCGGCCCAGCGCCGTCAGGTGGTCCAGGGTGCTCATGCGGCGGCCTCCACGGCGGCGGTGGCGCCGGGCCCGGAAGCGGCCTCGGCTGCGGCGGGGGCGGGGCGGACCACGTCGTACTCCAGCAGGTCGACCCGGCGGGTGGCCTTGCGGAACTCGGAGGTGGTGCCCGGCCAGACGGTGGTGTTGCGCCCGTTCGCGTCGAGGTACCAGCTGGTGCAGCCGCCGGTGTTCCACACGGTGCGCTTCATCCGCTCCTGGACGCGGTGGGTCCAGGCGTCCTGCGCCTCGGGGCGCACGTCCAGGGCGGCGCGGCCGCCGAGGACGTCGAGCTGGCGCAGGTAGTCGGCGAGGTAGTTCAGCTGGGCCTCGATCATCAGGATCATCGAGGAGTTGCCGAGCCCGGTGTTGGGGCCGATGACCAGCAGGAAGTTGGGGAAGCCGGCCGTGGTGGTGCCGCGCAGGCCCGCCATGCCGTCCTTCCAGGTCTCCGCGAGGGTCCGCCCGTCGGCGCCGACCGCGCGCTCGGCGATCGGCATGTCGGTGACGTGGAAGCCGGTGCCGAAGACGATCGCGTCGACCTCGGCCTCGGTGCCGTCGGAGGCCACCAGGGTGGAGCCCCTGACCTCGGCCAGGCCGCTCGCCACCACGTCCACATTCGGCTGTGCGAGCGCCGGGTAGTAGGTGTTGGAGAGCAGGATGCGCTTGCAGCCGATCCGGTAGTCCGGGGTCAGCTTGCGGCGCAGCTCCGGGTCCTTGACCGCCTTGGCCATGTTGGCCTTGGCGAGCTTCTCGACGACGCCGAGCAGGTCGGGGCGCTTGGTGAACGCCTGCACCTGGAGCTCGCGGATGCCCCACAGGACGCCGCGGCGCATCCTGGTGGTGAGCGGGACGGCGCGGTGGACCGTGCGCTCCAGGCCGCCGATCGGGCGGTCGGCGCGGGGCATCACCCACGGGGGCGTGCGCTGCAGCACGGTGAGCCGGCCGACCTTCGGCTGGATCGCGGGCACGATCTGGATGGCGGAGGCGCCGGTGCCGACCATGGCGACGCGCTTGCCGGTGAGGTCGTAGTCGTGGTCCCAGCGGGCCGAGTGGAACACCTTGCCGGGGAACGAGTCGAGGCCGGGCACGTCGGGCAGCTTGGGGTCGGAGAGCGGGCCGGTGGCGTTGACCACGACGTCGGCGGTGAGGCTGCCGCTCTTCGTCTCGATCACCCAGCGCAGCGCCTCGTTGTCCCAGGTCATGCGCTCGACCTCGGAGTCGAAGCGGAGGTGGGGGCGCAGGCCGAAGGTGTCGGCCACCTTCTCGAGGTAGGCGTGGATGTGCTCCTGGCCGGAGAAGGCGCGCGGCCAGTCCGGGTTGGGCGCGAAGGAGAACGAGTACAGGTGCGACGGGACGTCGCAGGCGCACCCGGGGTAGCTGTTGTCGCGCCAGGTGCCGCCGAGGGCGGAGGCGCGTTCCAGGACGACGAAGTCGGTGACGCCCTCCCGGCGGAGCCGGACCGCGGCGCCCAGTCCGCCGAACCCGGCGCCGATCACCGCCACTCGTACGTGTTCGTGCTCGTAGTCGGCCATCCCGCCGCCTCCCGCGCTGTGTCTGGCTTTTGCTGGTGTCGTGCCGAGTCCATGTGCCGTGCCGTGCCGTGCTGCTGTCGCGGTCCGCGCGGGCTTCCCGCGAACCTTGCCAGTGTTCACTGGCACTGTTGGGAGCGTAGGGCAGTGACGTACTGATGGGTAGGGGTCCGGGCGAGGAAAGTTACCGGCGGTACGGCCTAGGGTGATCCGCGTGACGGACGAGGCGGAGACCGTGGGACACGACGACGGGCGGCGGGAGTACCGCGCGGAGGAACTGGCGCGACTGGCCGGCATCACCACGCGCACCCTCCGCTTCTACCGCGAGCGCAGACTGCTGGCGCCGCCGCGGCGGGAGGGGCGGATCGCCTGGTACGACGACCGCCACCTGGCGCGGCTGCGCACCATCGCGGCCCTGCTGGAGCGGGGCCACACCCTGAGCGGCATCGCCGAACTCGCGGAGGCCTTCGAACACGGCCGGGGCGTCGGCGAGTTGCTGGGCGTCGCCCCCACCGAGGAGACACCGGTGCGGCTCTCGCCGGAGGAACTGGCGGAACGGTTCGCGGGCGAGGTGTCCCCGGAGAACCTGGTCACGGCGATGGAGCTCGGCTATGTCGCCGTGGACGGCGAGGAGTTCGTGCACATCAGCCGCAACCTGCTGGACGTCTCCTCCGCCCTGGTGCGCGAGGGCATCCCGCTCGCCGCGGTCCTCGAGGCGGGGCGGCGGGTGCGCGAGCACGCCGACGCCATCGCGGACCTCTTCGCCGACCTGGTCGGCGCCCACGCCCCGGAGGAGGACGCCCAGCGCCTGCGCCCGCTGGCCCGCAGCGTGGTCCAGGCGGAGCTGTCCCTCGCCCTGGACCGGCGGCTGCGCAAGCCGTGACCGCGGGCCGGTCCGCCACGGGACCGGCCCGCCGCGACCCTTACCGCGTGACCAGGCGCACGATCCCCGCGATCAGCAGGACGGGTCCCACGACCGCGAACTCGCCCCCCACCACGCGCGTCATGACCTCCTGCACTTCCCGGTCGTCGAACGTCGGCGGCCTTCCACGCCCGTAGGCGTCGTACCGGTCCTGCTGCTGCTGGACCTGCCAGTCCGCCGAGACCGAGGGGCTGAGCACGAGGATGACGCCCGTCGACGTCATGATGGCTCCCCCGACCAGCATCACGACCGCCCACTCCTGAGGAGAGACGCCCCGGCCGGCCGGCGTCACGAGCATGTCCAAGGGAGCCTCCCCCGGCTGCGGTGAAATTTGGCATGCACCATACACGTGCACGGGTCAGGCGAGGCCGGCCTGGTCACCCTCGGCCGGATTCCCGGTCAGGGCCCAGCACCATCACCCGCCGGTACTCGGACCTCAGGTTCAGTGAGGCCCTCCCCGGCGCCCGCCACGTACTCTGACCCACCCCGAGCCGGGCGGAGCTCCCGCCCGGCTCGGGACGCCGGTGCGTGGGCCCCCGGAAACGACGAAGATCCCGGCCGATCGTGAGATCGTCGGGATCTTGTCGTGCAGGTGGACCTGAGGGGATTCGAACCCCTGGCCCCCTCGATGCGAACGAGGTGCGCTACCGGACTGCGCCACAGGCCCTTGCAACGAGTGAAACTCTAGCATCCCCATCCGGGTGGTCGGTAATCCGTTCCGCGCGATCCCCGCAGGCCGGACGCCGGTCCACCCGGCAGGTCACTCGTTGGCCGCCCGGGGCCGGTCCCGGTCCCCCTCGGCGTACTGGTCGAAGAGCGGGGTGCGGCCCCGGCCGCGGCCGCGGCGGGCTCCGGAGCGGCCGCGGGGCTCCGGGTGGGCCTGGGGCTCCTCGGACGCGGACGCCTCGGACCCCTCGGCCTCCTGGGCCCCCTGCGGTTCAGCGGGCTGGTCGTGGCGGTCCGCGCCGACGGCGGCGCGGGCGGAACTCCAGGCGTCGTCCGTGAGGTCGACGTCGGAGGTGGTGCGCGGGGCCACCGGCGCGGTGACGTAGGTCGGCAGCGGGACCGGCACCGGCTCCCAGCTGTCGGAGGGACCGGCGTCCCGCTCGGGCTCACGCTGCTGGTCGACCCACTCGGCGTGGTCGGTCTGCTCGATCAGGGCGAGCCGGTCGGCGGCGAGCGAGGAGAGCGTGGCCGGCCCGGGGTCGTGGCCCTCGGGCTCCGGCGCGCCGTCGCCCGGACGGCCCGCGGGCCGCTGGACGGCGAGGTCCCGCTCGGGTCCGCGCGGAAGGCGTTCGGTGCCGCGCTCGGGGTCCGCCGCGGGCGACGGCCCCGGACGGCGCCGCCCGCCGCGCTCCCGCTCCCGGCCCCGCTCGCGCACGCGCCGCGCCGCCTCCTCGGCCTGACCGCGGTCCATGCGGTAGGCGAAGCGGCGGCGTTCCTGGGTGCGGAGGTAGGCGATGTAGACGCTGAGCAGCACGGCCGGCAGGGCCGGCGCCCAGAGGAAGGCGACACCACCGACCGCGGCGGCGACCGCGCCGATGCTGAAGGCGACGAAGAGCAGGGTGATGGTGCGCCGTCTGCGGGCCATCACCCGGGAGCGCGCGATCTTCGCCCGCGCCGCCTCCGCCTTCCGCTCCGCGGCCGCCCGGGAGGCCCGGTCGAGGCGGTCGGGACGGTCCGGCCGCTCCAGCCGCTCCGTGCGGGCGGGGTGCTCGACGCGTGCCGGATGGCCGGCGTGGTCCGGCTGCCCGGCGTGGTCCGGGCGGTCGGTCCGCTGCGCGCCCGGCGCCGGATCGCCCGGGGCCGCCTCAGGGCCGGGGCGCCTGCCCGGCACAGGGCCGTCGCCCCGTCGCCGGGCGCCGGGAGCCTCACCGCGGCGCTGCTCCGGCCCGGTGGGGCGCGGATCGTCCGGGGGTACGGCGAAGGCCCGGACGTCGACCGAGTCGGTCACGGCGTCCGGGTCGACCGTGTCGGCCGCGGGCTCCGCCTCGTCGGAGGAGCGCGCGAGGTCCTTGGCGTAACGGCGCTCCATCCCCGCCCTTCCGGACAGCAGCCGGATGGCGGTGCTGAAGCGTTCCGTCGGACGGGCCTCGTTCAGCTCGTCCTGCCTACGGAGCCACATCGGCACCAAGTAGGCGGCCCAGGCCCCGACAATGACTGCGTAGATGAGGCCGCTGCTGCTCACGGTCACACGGTAGAGCGGTTTGGGTGAGGCCATCTGCCAATTCACACGGTGTGTCGCACGATCTGGCTGATATTTCGAGCCTTTTAGGCGACCGATGTGATCACAGACCGCCGGAAGCATGAATTCCTGCACCCAAACGTGAGCGCAACGGACCCAAATTCGAACACTTATTCAATTACCGGGGACAGGGCGCCTTCCCGGGCTTCTGTCAGGGCGTGCGGCCCCTCAGCCTGGACAGACGCGTCATCATCCCTTCGGGGACCTCTTCCGCGGTGAGCGCGTAGACGAGGTGGTCGCGCCAGTCCCCGTCGATGTGCAGATAGCGCGGCCGCAGCCCTTCCTCGCGGAATCGGAGTTTCTCCACGACGCGGCGGCTGGGGCCGTTCTCGGGGCGAATGCAGACCTCCAGCCGGTGCAGTCCGACCGAGCGGAAGCTGTGGTCGGCGGCGAGCGCGACCGCCGTCGGCATCACCCCGCGGCCGGCCACCGCCTGGTCCACCCAGTAGCCGATGTTCCCCGAGCACATGGAGCCCCAGGTGATGCTGCCGACCGTCAACTGCCCGGCCAGGCGCCCCCGGTACTCGACGACCCAGGGCATCATCCGCCCGGCCCGCGCCTCGGAGCGCAGGTGACGGACCATCTGCCGGAAGGTGGGCCGGTGGGTGACCGGGCCGCCCGGCATCGGGGGCGGGATGGTCGCCTCCCAGCGGCGCAGCCAGTCGCGGTTGCGCCGGTTGACCTCGCGCCAGTCGCCCTGGTCGCGCATCCGCATCGGCCGCAGCCGGACGTCGCCGTGTTCCAGGACCACGGGCCAGAGCAGGCCGTTCAGCTCGCACCCCCGGAGGACGGGCCCCCCGACGGCGCGGAGGAGGGGTGGTCCCCGCCGCGGAGCTGGTCCACGGCGTGCGTGAGCAGGTCGCCGAGGACGGCGAGGCCGTCCTTCACCCCGCCCGTGGAGCCGGGGAGGTTGACGACCAGGGTGTGCCCGGCGACGCCCGCGATCCCCCGCGAGAGCGCCGCGGTGGGCACCTTCTCCCGGCCGTACGCGCGGATCGCCTCCGGGATGCCGGGAACCTCGTGGTCCACGACCCGGCGGGTGGCCTCGGGGGTGCGGTCGGTGGGCGAGACACCGGTGCCGCCGGTGGTGAGCACCACGTCGTAGCCGGCCGCGACGGCGTCCCTCAGCGCGGCCTCCACCGGGTCGCCGTCGGGGACCACCACGGGCCCGTCCACGGCGAACCCGAGCGCCTCCAGACCCGCCTTCAGCAGCGGGCCGCCGCGGTCCTCGTAGACCCCGGCGGCGGCACGGTTGGAGGCGGTGACGACCAGCGCCCGGTAGCCCTGGGTCCCGGGTCCTTGGGTGCCGTGCCCCTGGGGACCGCTCACGCCCGCCTCCACTCGCCGGACTTGCCGCCGGTCTTCTCCTCGACCCGCACGTCGGTGATGACGGCGCCCTTGTCGACCGCCTTGACCATGTCGACGACGGTGAGCGCGGCGACGGTGACGGCGGTCAGCGCCTCCATCTCCACCCCGGTGCGGTCGGTGGTCCTCACCGTGGCGGTGATCTCGACGGCGTCGTCGGCCACGGCGAGGTCGAGCTTCACCCCGGAGAGGGCCAGCGGATGGCACAGGGGGATCAGCTCGGGCGTCTTCTTCGCGCCCATGATCCCGGCGATCCGCGCGGTCGCGAGGGCGTCCCCCTTGGGCACGCCCTCACCGCGCAGCAGCTCCACCACGCGCGGGTGGACGAGGACCCGGCCGCTGGCGCGGGCGGTGCGGGCGGTCACGTCCTTCCCGGAGACGTCGACCATGCGGGCGGCGCCCGCCTCGTCGATGTGGGTCAGTCGGTCCTGCGTACCCATGCGGAAGGCGTCCTTAGTCGTTCAGGGCTGCTGCCGTGCGCTGCCGCGCGAGATGTGCACGGCGATGCGCGACACGGTACCGCCAGGATCCGCCCGTCAGCCGAGCAGGACCACCTCGACGTCGTCGCCGGGCTCCACCGAGGTGACGTCCTCGCCCACCACGATCAGCGCGTTCGCCTGCGCCAGCGCGCCGACCAGGTGGGAGCCCGCGCCGCCCACCGGGGTGACCCGGTCGCCGTCGAGGCGGCCGCGCAGGAACTGGCGGCGGCCCCGGGGCGAGGAGAGCGCCTTGCCGGCGTCCAGGGACGCCCGGGTGCGCGGCCGGTGGAGCTGGTCCTCGGGCAGGCCCATCAGGGCGCGGATCACCGGGCGGACGAAGATCTCGAAGGAGACGAACGAGGAGACCGGGTTGCCCGGCAGGGTGAGCACCGGCGTGTGGTCGGGCCCGATCATCCCGAAGCCCTGCGGCTTGCCGGGCTGCATGGCGACGCGCCGGAAGTCGACGCCGGCGGCCGGCTGCTCGCCGCCACCCTCGCCGCCGGGCTCGCCGTCACCGTCCTCGCCGTCCTCGGCCTCGAGCGTTGCCGGTTCGGGCGCGGTGAGCGCCTCCTTGACCACGTCGTAGGCGCCCACGCTGACGCCTCCGCTGGTCACCAGCAGGTCGGCGCGCACCAGTTGGTCGTCGACGCTGGTGCGCAGCGTCTCCGCGTCGTCGGCGACCGCCCCCACCCGGTAGGCGATCGCTCCGGCCTCCCGCGCGGCGGCGGTGAGGGCGAAGCTGTTGGAGTCGTGGATCTGCCCGGGCTTCAAAAACTCGCCGGGCGGCACGAGTTCGCTGCCGGTGGAGAGGACCACGACCCGCGGCCGGGGCCGCACCTTCGCGGTGGCCCGGCCGACGGAGGCGAGCAGTCCGAGCTGGGCAGGCCCGAGGACGGTGCCGGCGGCGAGGGCGCGGTCCCCCGCCTTCATGTCGCTGCCGGCCCGGCGGACGTGCGCCCCGGCCTCGGCGCCCTGGTAGACCCTGACCTGCCCGGTGGCGCCCTCGGGCGCCTTGCTGCGGGCCTTCATCCCGGTCGCCGGCCCGCCCCCGAGCCCTCCGTCGGTCCACTCGACGGGCACGACCGCCTCGGCGCCGGGCGGCAGGGGCGCGCCGGTCATGATGCGGGCGGTCTGCCCCGGACTCACCTTCAGTCCGGGGGCCTGACCGGCCGCCACGTCCCCGACCACCTCGAGGACCGCGGGGAACTCCCTGCTCGCACCCGTCACGTCCGCGACGCGCACCGCGTAGCCGTCCATCGAGCTGTTGTCGAAGGGCGGCAGGGAGACCGGCACCGTCACGTCCTCGACCAGGACGCAGCCCTGGGCGTCGAGCAGTTGCAGCTCGATCGGTTCGAGGGGGCGGACGGTGGAGAGGATGTCCTCGAGGTGCTCCTCCACCGTCCACAGGCGGTCCTCCTGCGACGGCGACGCGGTGCTGCGGGGTGCGGTGGTGCTCAAGTCCGTTACATCTCCTCGGCTACGAATCGGCGGAGCCAGGTCCGGAAGTCCGGCCCCAGGTCCTCACGTTCGCATGCCAGTCGGACAATCGCACGCAGATAGTCGCCGCGGTCTCCGGTGTCATAGCGGCGGCCCTTGAAGACGACGCCGTGGACCGGTCCGGCGATGTTCTCGTCGGCCGCCAGGTGCTGGAGGGCGTCGGTCAGCTGGATCTCGCCGCCGCGCCCCGGCGCGGTGTGCCGCAGCACCTCGAAGATGCCCGGGTCGAGGACGTAGCGGCCGATGACGGCGTAGGCGGACGGGGCGTCGGCCGGCTCGGGCTTCTCCACCAGCCCGGTCACCCGGGTGACGTCGGCGTCCTTGGTGCACTCGACGGCGGCGCAGCCGTAGAGGTGGATCTGGGCCGGGTCGACCTCCATCAGCGCCACGACGCTGCCGCCGTACTCGGCCTGGACCTCGATCATGCGGGAGAGCAGCGGGTCGCGCGGGTCGATCAGGTCGTCGCCGAGGAGGACCGCGAAGGGCTCGTCGCCGACGTGCGGGGCGGCGCAGAGCACCGCGTGGCCGAGGCCTCTGGGGTCGCCCTGGCGGACGTAGTGGATGGTGGCCAGGTCGGTCGGCTCCTGCACGCGGGCCAGCCGGTCGTTGTCGCCCTTGCGCTCGAGGGCGTTCTCCAGCTCGTAGTTGCGGTCGAAGTGGTCCTCGAGCGGGCGCTTGTTGCGGCCGGTGACCATCAGCACGTCCCGCAGGCAGGCCTGGACGGCCTCCTCGACGACGTACTGGATCGCCGGCTTGTCGACGACCGGGAGCATCTCCTTGGGCGTCGCCTTGGTGGCCGGAAGGAACCGCGTGCCGAGACCGGCCGCCGGGATGACAGCCTTACTGATCCGAGGATGTGCCTTCATCATGTTCGCAACCATATCCATTGGGTTGTACGGAATCGGGAGCTCCATTCGATTCCACGTCATATGGCTGCATTCGGGCGGAAAACTGAACCGATCGTGCGGCCGGGAAGCTGTGGGAGACACCGCGGTGGGAGACAACAGTGACTGACGAGGATGCCAAGCGAAGGTTGCGGGCGGAGATCCTCCGTGCGAGGAGAAGGTTGACGGACGACGAGCGCCGTGCGGCCGGGCGCGCGCTGGCGGCGCGAGCCCTGGAGCTGCCGGAGGTGGCGCGGGCGCGGACGGTCGCGGCGTACGTCTCGGTGGGTTCGGAGCCGGAGACCCGTGCGCTGCTGGACGCGTTGCGCGGACGAGGCGTGCGGGTGCTGCTCCCGGTGCTGCGTGAGGACGACGACCTGGACTGGGGGGACTACCGCGGCGCGGACGCGCTGGTCGCACGGCCGCTGGGGGCGGGGCGGATGACACTGCTGGAGCCGGGCGGCGCAACCGGCGGCGTCGAGGCGGTGCTCGCCGCGGACGTGGTCCTCCTGCCGGGGCTCGCGGTGGACCGCGGCGGGCTGCGGCTCGGCCGCGGGGGCGGCTCCTACGACCGGGTCCTGGCCCGCCTCGACGCGGCGGGCGCCGCCCCGGCGCTGGTGGTCCTCCTGCACGACACCGAGCTGCGCGACACGGTCCCCGCCGAATCCCACGACCGCCCGGTCACCGCCGCGGTGACCCCCTCGGGCCTCCACCGCTTCGGCTGACCCCCGCGTCCGGGAAGGCCGCCGGGGCGGCTCCCCCGTGAGGGAACCGCCCCGGTGCGGTGGGCCCGGCGGGCATACCGTCACGGCTTCAGCGTGAGCGTCTCCTCCGTGGCCCGCTTCACCGCGGCCGCGGAGAACGGCCACTCGTACAGCTCTCCCTTCGCCCACGCGTCCGTCTGGTCCACGTAGTGCGAGCTGTACGCGTGCCCGGACGCGCCGGTGAGGTTGATCCACTTCGACTTGTCGAAGTCGTCGAGGTTCACCACCATCCGCATGGACGGCACCCAGACCACCCCGTACCCGCCGGCCGCGTTCCACCCCGTCGCGTCGACGGTGGACTCGCCGCCGCCGAGCTCCCAGGGCCCGCGGTTGAGCATGTGCTGGAGGAAGCCCGGACCGGCCGTGCCCATGGTCTGGTTCTTCAGGTACAGCGTGTGCAGCCGGCCCCAGCTCCAGCTGTCCATGTCCTTGCCGAGCTTCGCCGTCAGTTCCCAGCGCGCGTCGACCATGGCCCGCTCGAGCAGGGCGTCCCGGTCGTTCGTCGCGCCCTCACGGCCGCTGAGCGACTTGCCGGTGGTCCACCACTCGCTGTCCTCGTCCGCCATCAGGTTCCGCACGACCTCGAACCACCGGTCGCCGCCGTCCGGCTGGGCCTGCGTGGCGCTGCGCTGCCCGCACTCGCGGACCTTGTCCGCCTCCTCGGCGGGGCCGGTGGTGTTCACCGGCTCCACCCACAGGCACTGGCCCTCGACCCGCAGCTCCTTGGGAAGCTTGTTGCCGAACGCCAGCTTCAGGATGTTGCGCCACACGGCGTTGAAGTACGCGGCCGCCGCCGAGTCCGGGGTCTGGGTGCGGTCCCAGCTCTCCAGCAGCTCCTGCGCGTCGCGGACGTCGTCGTCCTCGAGGTCGATCTTCAGCAGCTCGGGCACCAGCAGCTTGGCGATCTCGCTGCTGCTGTCGGTCTGCATCTCGCGCATGTCCTCGGTCGAGACCTTGCCGCCGCCCTCGATCTTCGCCTTGACCAGGTCGTTGATCCGCTGGCTGCGGGCGCCGTAGGACCAGTCGCCGGTCAGCAGGTACGGGTAGGCGTCCTCGTCGACCACGGCCTGGTTGGCGGTGACGATGTAGCCGCGCTCCGGGTTGAACTCGTAGGGCAGCTCGTCCTGGTCGATCCAGCCGGTCCAGCGGGCGGCACGCTCCCAGCCGGGCGCCGGGAGCGCGCCGTCGTAGCCCTCGGCGCGGACCGGGATGCGGCCCGGCAGCTGGTAGCCGATGTTCTTCCGGTCGGCGTAGACGAGGTTCTGCGAGGGCACCTCGAACAGCTGGGCGGCCTCCCGGAACTCCTTCCAGTCGCGCGCCGTGTTGATGGCGAAGACGGCGTCCATGGTGCTGCCCGGGTCGAGCGCGGTCCACCGCAGCGAGACCCCGTAGCCGTCGCCCCGGTCGGGTGCGGCGGCCTTCACGCCGGCCTTCCTGCCCACCTGGACGAGCTCGTCGTCGCGGTCGGAGAGGAGCGGGCCGTTGTTGGTCTCGCGCACCACGATCTTCTTGTCGGCCCCGCCGGCGACCTTGATGGTCTCCTCACGGGTCCGGAAGGGGACGGTCTTCCCGTCGTACTGGTAGCCGTCGCGGCTGACCTTCTGCAGGTACAGGTCGCTGACGTCCACGCCGGAGTTGGTCATGCCCCAGGCGATCTGCGCGTTGTGGCCGATGACCACGCCGGGCATGCCGGAGAAGGTGTAGCCGGAGACGTCGTAGCGGCAGCTCGCGGAGACGGTGCGGCAGTGCAGGCCCATCTGGTACCAGACGGAGGGCAGCGCGGGCGACAGGTGCGGGTCGTTGGCCAGCAGCGGGGCCCCGCCCACGGTGTGCGATCCGGCGACCACCCAGGAGTTGGAGCCGATGCCGTTGCCGTTGACGCCGACCGCGGTGGGCAGCTCGTCCAGGGCGCCGTAGAGCCCGGCGAGCTGGCTCTGCAGCCCGGCCTGGTCCTCCGCCGCGACCCCCGGGAGGGTTCCGGCGCCGCCCTGCGCCTGCTCGCTCGCGGTGGCCTTCTGGTCCCAGGTGCCGGTGGCCTGCGCGTAGGCGCCCTCCTGCACGATCGTCCGGTTCCGCTCGAACGGGTAGCCCGGGTACAGGTCGGCGATCTGCTTCGCGTCGAGCCTGCTGGTCATCAGCGAACGGTCGATCTCGTCCTGCATGTTGCCGCGCAGGTCCCAGGCCATCGCCTTGAGCCAGGCCACCGAGTCGACGGGGGTCCACGGCTCCGGCGTGTAGTCGCCGGTGAGCGCGAGCGCCGCGTACTCCAGGGAGAGTTCGTCGCCCTCGCGGTCGCCGAGGTAGGCGTTGACGCCCTTGGTGTAGGCCCGCAGGTACTTCTTGGTGGAGGCCGACAGCTCCTTGTCGTACTCCTGCTGCGCGACGCGGCGCCAGCCGAGGGTGCGCAGGAACGCGTCGGTGCCGACCTGGCTCGCGCCGAACATCTCGGAGAGCCGGCCCGCGGTCAGGTGGCGGCGCACGTCCATCTCGTAGAACCGGTCCTGCGCCTGGACGAATCCCTGCGCCATGAACAGGTCTTCCTCGGAGTCGGCGTAGACGTGCGGCACGCCCTGGCCGTCGCGCCGGACCTCGACCGGGCCGGACAGGCCCTTGAGGGTCAGCGACCCGCTGGTCTGCGGGAACGAGGCACGGACGGTGCTGACCGTCCAGTACCCGCCGTAGACCAGGCCGCCTATGAGCGCGAGGACGACGAGAAGGACCAGGAGTCGGGCTTTGCGCCCCTTCTTCCTGCCGGACTTGCCGGGCTGCTGACCGGAAGAGGCGGTGGTGTTGGGGGGCATCGCTGTCCTTGCTGTCCTCACGCGAGCGGCGGGGCGGGCGGTGGTCAGTTCTGGGCGCGGCGGCGTGGCCCGACGTCGCGCTGGAGCAACGATAGGCGCACGGGGCGCGGCGGCTTGACGCGGCGTCTGTGAAGCCGTGGCATCAGGCGAGCGGGGTGTCCAGGGTGTCCCGTTCGTCCCGATGCGGCGTCCGGCGGGAGCCTTCGCCGGGGCGCGGAGTGGCGAAAGCGCGTCAAGAAAACGTCAAGAGTTAGGTAAGGTAACGAAAGACCTGCCGATGCCGTCCCGTGCGCACACGGGGCCGTTCGCAGCACCTCGGAGGGAAGGGAAGGGGCGCCAACTGTCTGTCGACCACCTCAACCAGCTTCTGCTCGGCGCCTCGCTCGTCCTCCTGGTGGCCGTGGCCGCCGTGCGCGTGTCCTCACGCAGCGGACTTCCGAGCCTCCTCATCTACCTAGGCATCGGCATCGGGCTGGGCTCCGACGGCATCGCCGGCATCGAGTTCGACAACGCCGCGCTGACCCAGGTCATCGGCTACGCGGCCCTGGTCGTGATCCTCGCCGAGGGCGGACTGGGCACCAAGTGGGGCCAGATCAAACCGGTGCTGCCGTCCGCCGCCGTGCTGGCCTCGGCCGGCGTCGCGGTGAGCGTGACAGTCACCGCCATGGCCGCCCACTACCTGGCCGGGCTGGAGTGGCGGCAGGCGCTCATCGTGGGCGCGGTGGTCTCCTCGACCGACGCGGCGGCGGTCTTCTCCGTGCTGCGCCGCATCCCCCTGCCGTCCCGCATCACCGGCACCCTGGAGGCCGAGTCGGGCTTCAACGACGCCCCGGTGGTCATCCTGGTCGTCTCCTTCTCCACCGCCGGGCCGTTCGAGCACTGGTACCTGCTGCTGGCGGAGATGGCGATGGAGCTGGCGATCGGCGCGGCCGTGGGCCTGGCGGTCGGCTGGCTGGGCGCCTGGGGGCTGCGGCGGGTCGCGCTGCCCGCCTCCGGCCTCTACCCCATCGCCGTGATGGCGATGGCGGTGACGGCCTACGCGGCGGGCGCCATCGCGCACGGCAGCGGCTTCCTCGCGGTCTACCTGGCGTCGATGGTGCTGGGCAACGCCCGGCTGCCGCACCACCCGGCCACCCGCGGCTTCGCCGACGGGCTCGGCTGGATCGCGCAGATCGGCATGTTCGTGCTGCTCGGCCTGCTGGTCAACCCGCGGGAGCTGGGCGACGACATCCTGCCCGCGCTGGTGATCGGCCTGGTCCTGACCATGGTGGCGAGGCCGCTGAGCGTGATCGCCTGCCTGTCGCCGTTCCGGGTGCCCTGGCAGCAGCAGGCGCTGATGTCGTGGGCCGGTCTGCGGGGCGCGGTGCCGATCATCCTGGCCACCATCCCGATGGTGGCCGGGGTGACGGGCAGCCGCCGGATCTTCAACATCGTCTTCGTGCTGGTCGTGGTCTACACGCTGATCCAGGGGCCGACACTGCCCTGGCTGGCCCGCAAGCTGCGCCTGGGCGACGACAGCGAGGCCTCCGACCTGGGCATCGAGTCCGCGCCGCTGGAGCGGCTGCGCGGGCACCTGCTCTCGCTGACCGTGGACAGGGACTCCCGGATGCACGGCGTCGAGGTCGGCGAGCTCCGGCTGCCGGTGGGCGCCTCGGTCACCCTGGTGGTCCGGGCCGGCGCCTCCTTCGTGCCGTCGCCCGCCACGGTGCTCCAGCGGGGCGACGAGCTGCTGGTGATCGCCACCGACCAGGTGCAGGACGCCGCCGAGCGGCGCCTGCGGGCGGTGGCCCGGGGCGGAAAGCTGGCCGGGTGGCTGGGTACGTCGGGGGCGGCCCGGTAACTCCGGCCGCGGCGGACCGGGGGGCCGGGGTGGTGCCCGTGGCGCTTTCCGTGGTGGTCCGCGCGGGGATAGTGGCACTTCCCGCGGTGGTCCGCGCGGGGATCGCGGCGCTTTCCGCGGTGGTCCGCGCAGTGGTTTCGGTCACCGGACGGGGTGCGGCAGTGGACTGACGGCGAGGAATGCGTCAAGATGGATCGTCGTTAGCACTCATTGAGTGAGAGTGCCAGGAGGAAGACAGTGCCGACCTACCAGTACCAGTGCACCGCGTGCGGCGAGGGCCTCGAGGCGGTGCAGAAGTTCACCGATGACGCTCTGACCGAGTGCCCGAACTGCCAGGGCCGCCTGAAGAAGGTGTTCTCGGCCGTCGGCATCGTCTTCAAGGGCTCCGGGTTCTACCGCAACGACAGCCGCGGCTCCTCGTCGAGCAGCTCCCCGGCCGCGAAGTCCGGCTCCTCGAGCAGCGGCTCGAGCTCGTCGGCCTCGTCCTCCTCCTCGACGTCGGGTTCGTCCACGTCGTCGACGTCGGCCCCCGCCGCCTCGTCGGCGCCGGCCTCGACCTCCTCGTCGAGCAGCAGCTCGGCCGCCTGACCCACACCTCGCGGGCCCCGCTCCGCTCCCGGTCGTCACCGGGAGGAGGCGGGGCCTTCGCGTGTCATGAGGGCATGGCTGGTCCGGGGCGGTGTGCGGGGCAGCGCAGGGGGGCGGTGTGCGGGGCCGGACGGTGAGCTGCGGTGGCCGGGCCGTGTCGGTCCCCGCGAGGAAGGGCCTAAGGTTCGGGCCATGGTGAACACGGTGAGCGCCGAGATCGGCGTGATCGGCGGGTCCGGCTTCTATTCGTTCCTCGACGACGTGACCGAGGTCGCGGTCGAGACCCCCTATGGGCAGCCCAGCGACTCGTTGTTCGTCGGCGAGATCGCCGGCCGCCGGGTGGCGTTCCTGCCCCGGCACGGGCGCGGGCACCACCTGCCGCCGCACCGCATCAACTACCGGGCCAACCTCTGGGCGCTGCGGTCGGTGGGCGTCCGGCAGGTCCTCGGCCCCTGCGCGGTCGGCGGCCTGCGGCCCGAGTACGGGCCGGGCACGCTGATGGTGCCCGACCAGCTGGTGGACCGCACCAAGTCCCGGGCCGGCAGCTACTTCGACGGGCTCCCGCTGCCCGACGGCACCGTCCCCAACGTCGTCCACGTCTCCCTCGCAGACCCCTACTGCCCCGCCGGACGGGCCGTCGCCCTCAAGGCGGCGCGCGGTCGCGACTGGGAGGCCGTCGACGGCGGGACCCTGGTGGTGATCGAGGGGCCCCGCTTCTCCACCCGCGCCGAGTCCCGCTGGCACGCCGCCCAGGGCTGGTCCGTGGTCGGCATGACCGGGCACCCCGAGGCCCCGCTCGCCCGCGAACTGGAGCTCTGCTACACCTCGCTGACCCTGGTCACCGACCTGGACGCGGGCGCCGAGACCGGTGAGGGCGTCTCCCACGAGGAGGTGCTCCAGGTGTTCGGCGCCAACGTGGACCGCATGCGGGACGTCCTGTTCGACGCGGTGGCGGCGCTCCCGGCGTCCGACGCGCGCACCTGCCTCTGCGCCGGTGCGCTGGGCGCCCAGGACCCGGGCTTCGCCCTCCCGTAGCTCTGGGGCCTTGTAGCTCTGGAGCCCTTTGGCCCTATAGCTCCTCAGCCCCGTGGCCCTGGCGTCTTCTCCCCGGTCTTCACTCTCCCGAGTGAGCTGTGGACGAGGGTTCGCCGAGGGTTGTCCACAGCCTCCGGCAGGGGTTGCGGAAATGGGTCAGCGTGGGCCCATGAACGTGAACGTCACGAACACCTGCGCCCCTACTCGCGCGGCGGCCAGGCGCACCCCGACCGCGCACACCGCCACCCCGCCCTGGCGGGACGCCTGTGCCCACGGCTGCTCCGGCGCCGCCGGCTCCCCCGACGCCCCGCTGCGGCGGCTCGGGCCGGGCGGGGTGCCCGCCCCGGGCAGCGTCCCGCTCTTCGCCCCGCTGCGGGTGCCCGGCGGGCGCCTGCGCGGCGGACGGCCGGTCCGCGCCGCGCCCCGGGTGCTCGCCGCCGCACTGACGGCCGTGGCGGTGACCGCCCTCGCCCCGGGGCCGGCCACTCCTGCCGCACCGGCGGCGTCCTCGGCGTCCTCCGAGACCTCGGTGCCGTCGGCCCGCGCGGGCGGGAGCGGGGCAGGGGGCGCGCCTCAGGGGGTACCACCGCCGGGCGGGGAGCGGGTGGAGGCGCCGGTGCGGCTCGCGGATCCGGCCGTCGCGGCGCTGCTGCGCCGCGGGGACCTGGTCGACGTGGTGGCCGCCGGGCCGCGAGGCCGTCCGCGGGTGCTGGCGCGCGGGGTGCGGGTCGCCCGGCTGCCCGGACCGCCGGGGCCGCCCGGACCGGCGGACCTCGACACGGGCGGCGCGACCGGCGGGGCGCTCGTGGTGCTCTCCGCGCCCCGCACCGCCGCGGTGCGCCTGCTCGGCACGGCGCCGGAGGACCGGCTCACGGTGGCCTTCCGGAGCGGGCGTTGAACGGCGCCGGCACGGCGGCTGGCCGCGGACGAAGTGGCTGCGGGCCCGGTGGCTCAGAGGTGGTGCGGCGGCTTCTCGTCGAGGAAGCGGCGGAGGTCGGCGGCGGCGTCCCCACCACCGCGCGGACGCTCGCCCCAGCCACGGTCGGTGTCGTCGGAGGACTGCTGGTCCAGCGGGTCGTCGAAGACCAGCGCGGCCTTGGGCCGACGGGGCGCGGCCGCGTGGGCGGGGGCCGGGGCGGCGTCGGCGGCGGGGCCGGACGGCGTGCTGCCGGTGCCGCCTGGGGTACCGGTCTGGGCGTCGGCCGAAGGGTCGGCCTGGGCGTCGGCCGCGGCGTCGTCGGAGGAGGAACTCATCCTTCAAGCGTACGACCGGCGTACGCCTCCGCCTCAGGGCAACCTCCCAGGGGAAGTACGCGTCTCAACAACCGTACGTTTTCTCGGTTCCCGGACATGATGTCCGAGCGAGGGGCTACGGTATGCACCCACAAGGTGACAAGCAGCGACGCTGGGAGCAGCCTTGAGCGTTCCGTACGAGACAGCGGCGTACCCGGAGGAGCACCTGGACCGGCTCCTGGGCCGCGCCCTGAACTCCTTCGAACTGCCCGACGAGGTCCTGACGCGGCTGCACTCCGCGCTGGCGTACGACGGCTCGCTCCATTCCGCCCACCACAGCGCGGGCCTGTACCGGGAGACCCACCGGCACACCTGGCTGCTCTCCGACGGCTCCGTGCTCACGCTGTGGGAGCTCGTCCACAACACCGCGGCGGGCGGCCTGGTGCGGCACGAGGTCTACGCGGACCTGGAGGAGCTGTCCGCGGCCACGGGCCGGCTCCCCCTGCCGTCCGACGAGCCGGCCCTGGCGCCGATGGACGCGCTGCGCCTGCCTCCGGTGCGGCTGCCTCCCCTGACGGGCTTCGCGCCGCCGTACGCGCCCGCCGACTCGGCGGACCACCTGCGCCGGCTGCTGCGGCGCGCGGAGAACCCGGACCGCCCCGGCCCGGACGCCGCGGCGGCCCTGCGGGCGGCGTACGCGCACGAGATCATCCAGGCCTTCGGACCGCCGTGCCGCACCGGGACGGGGCTGTGCCTGTCCCTGTACGAGCACGCCTTCCTGCTGCCGGGCGGCCGCCGTACCTCCCTGTGGGAGGTCGAGCACACGGCGACGCCGGACGGACGCCACATGTGCGAGGTCTACCCGACCGAGGCGGCGGCGCGGGCCGCGATGGAACGTCGCGTCGAGCCGTAACGACCGCCCCCAGCGGTACGGCCGCACCGCCGGCCCGCCGGCCCGGCGCGGGCCGAACCGTCCGGTCCGGCCCCGCCCGATCAGATCCCCTCGACCCCTTCGATCTCCTCGATCCCTTACAGAGCCTTCTCGAACCAGGCCACGTCCCAGTACCGCCCGAACTTCCACCCGACCTCGCGGAACACCCCGACGGGTTCGAAGCCGAAGCGCCGGTGCAGTCGCTCGGACGGCTCGTTGGGCGGGACGATCGCCGCGTAGGCCCGGTGCACGTCCTCGTCCGCCAGCGCCTCGAACAGCGCCCCGTACAGCCGGCCTCCCACCCCGCGGCCGGTCACGCCCGGCGCCAGGTAGACCGTGCACTCGACCGAGCTCAGGTACGCGGGCTTCGGGCGGAACCGGCCGGAGGTCGCGTATCCGAGCACCTCCCCCGTCCCCGCGTCCTCCGCCACCAGCAGGCGGTGCGGCCCCTCCGGGGAATACGAGGCCAGCCAGGCGCGTCTCTCCTCGGGAGTGAAGATTTCCGTGTCGAACGTGTAAGGCGTCTCACACACGTAGTGGTTGTAGATGGCCGTCAACGCCCCGAGGTCCTGTTCGGCACCGGCCCTGACCTGTACTTCCTCACCCACCGTGTTCCTCCGTCTCCGCGGTGCGGGCGGGCAGGGTACTGCATGCGGGAGGGACTCGTGGGACCGCGCGGGAATTCTGTCCCATTTCCGGTCGTTGTATCCCACGGATGCCGGGCACCCGGTGACAGTGAGGCTCACACGCTTCAACGTCACGCCGAGCCCGCCGGGGGTGATTCACGGCCGCCCGGGAGGCCGGCGTCCACAGCTGGAAAACGTCCGCCCACCATCGTTAGGGAGCACACGCATGGCAACCCGTGCCGTCGCCCGTCGCAAGTCCGCCACCTCCGGCGGGACGTCCGACGCGGCACGCAGCGTTCGCGCCCATGGCGGCGAGATCGCGGACCGCGACCTGGTCGGCATGTACCTGGACGAGATCGCGCGTACGCCGCTGCTCGACGCCGCCAAGGAGGTCGAGCTGTCCGAGACGATCGAGGCGGGCGTCTTCGCCCAGCAGATCCTCGGCGGCGAGGCGGAGTCGAAGTCCGACGCCACCCGCGAGGAGCTCGAGGCTCTGGTGGAAGCGGGAGAGCGGGCCAAGGACGTCTTCATCCGGTCCAACCTGCGTCTGGTCGTGGCGGTCGCCCGCCGCTACCCGCGCAGCGGGCTGCCCCTGCTGGACCTGATCCAGGAGGGCAACGCCGGTCTGGTCCGCGCGGTGGAGAAGTTCGACTACCGCAAGGGCTTCAAGTTCTCGACCTACGCGACCTGGTGGATCCGTCAGGCCATCACCCGGTCCATAGCCGACCAGTCCCGCACCATCCGGCTCCCCGTCCACCTGGTGGAGGAGCTGGGTCGCATCCGCCGTGTGCAGCGCGAGTTCAACCGCGAGCACGGCCGCGACCCGGAGCCCAGGGAGATCGCCGAGGAGCTGGGCGCCACCCCCGAGCGCGTCACCGACGTGCTGGACTGGGCGCGCGACCCCGTCTCGCTGAACATGTCGGTGGACGACGAGGGCGAGACCCAGTTCGGCGACCTCCTCGAGGACACCTCCGCGGTGTCGCCGGAGCAGTCGGTGCTCACGCTGCTGCGCAGCGAGGAGCTCGACGGCCTCATCAACCACCTCGACCAGCGCACGGCCTCGATCATCAAGATGCGCTACGGCATCGAGGACGGCCGGGAGCGTACGCTGACAGAGGTGGGCAAGGAACACGGCCTCACCCGTGAGCGCATCCGGCAGATCGAGAAGCACGCCCTGCTCGAACTGAAGAAGCTGGCCCGCGACACCGGGTTCGACGCCGCAGCGTGACTTTTCCGCCGTGATCCCGCCGTTGCGGCCCTCGCGCAACGGCGGAAAACGACCGCGTGAAGCTCCCCAGCGCGGGCACAACAACTGGGCCGGCCCCTTACAGGCCGCCCCTCCCATACCGGGCCCCGGTGCACTCCCCCCGGCATCGGGTCCCGCCCGCCGAGCCTCGGCGTCCTCTCCCCCCGTGGACGTCCGGGGCTCGGCCCTTTTCTCCGCGGGCCTTCTCCGCAGGTTCGGCGCCTCGCGACGCCCGCGCCCTCCGCCAAACCTCTTCTCCGCGAAAACCCCCGACCGGCCCCTCCCAGCGAGCGACGGTCACCGGCTCGGCCGAGGGTGATCGCAGGGGCGGCCCGGAGCACCGACCGGCCGCCACGGCGGAGTGGGAGGCCGAGCATGCCGCGCAGCGTGTACCGCCGCTCCATACCGGGCGACGGGGCGGGCCTCACCCGTTCCCGTCGGATCGCCTCGATGGCCGCCCTGTGCGCCCTCAGCCTCGCCGTGTGCACCTCCGCGGTGAACGAACGCACCGAGGACCCGACCACGGCCGGCCCCGTCCCTCCGGCCCGCGCCGCCGTGGGGCTGGCCCCCTGCATGATCAGCGGCGGCCTGGACGCCCAGATGTCCGAAGGCGTGCCCACCCCGGCCGGCTACTCCTCCGCCACCGGCACCGTCCGCGCCCTGACCCTGATGGTCGACTTCCCCGACGCCCACGGCGAGGGCGACGCGATGGACCGGTACGCCGAGTTCTTCCCGCAGACCCAGGACTGGTTCCGCACCAGCTCCTACGGCCGCCTCGACTACCGCGCCGACGCCCCGGTGAAACGGTGGCTGCGCATGCCCAAGGACTTCGACGAGTACGGGATAGAGCGCGGCGCGCCGTTCGACCCGTCCTACCGCGGGCTGGTCGAGGACATCGTCGACGAGGCCGACGCGGACGTCGACTTCCGCCGCTACGACCTGCTCAACATCCTGGTCACCCCCAACGCCGGCCCCTCCGCGCTGGACACCGTGCTCTCGGTGACCTTCGCCGCCAACACCGAGGCCCCGGTCGCCGACGGAGTCCCCGTCTCGCACGCCTCGTTCGTCTACTCCCGCCAGGATGACGGCTCCGGCAGCTACGGCCGCACCGGCTACCGGGTCCTCCCCCACGAGAACGCCCACGTCTTCGGGCTGCCCGACCTCTACACCCACGACGGCGGCGGGGCGGCCGGCCACTGGGACATCATGAGCGAGGACTGGGGGGCCAACAACGACCTGCTGGGCTGGCACAAGTGGAAACTCGGCTGGCTGGACGCCGGCCAGGTCAGCTGCGCGGCACGCTCCGACTCCACCTCCGACCACGTGCTGACCCCGCTGGCCCGGGCCGGCGGCCCCAAACTGGTCGTCCTGCCGCTCGACGAGGACTCCAGCTACGCCGTGGAGGTCCGCACCCAGGAGGGCAACGACGAACTGGTCTGCCGACCGGGTGTCCTCGTCTACCGCGTCGAGGCGGGCGTCGAGACGGGCCAGGGGCCCGTCACCGTCCACGACCACCGGCGCGACAGCGGCGGCTGCACCCACGCTCCCAACGTCCACGCCGAACTCTCCGACGCGACCCTGACCCCCGGCGACACCTTCACCGACCGCGACAACGGCATCCGCCTCCGCGTCCTCGCCAAGGGCCCCGGCGACACCTACCGCCTCCGCGTCACCCGCGACTGACCACGCCGGGCCTCACGGTCCCCGGCGCGGCTCCGGCCCACCCCTCCACGCCCGACCTCCCGCACCTCGGCCACACGGTCCCCGAGTCGCTGCCGCGCACCCCTACGTCCGCAGGTCCCCGCGCCTCACCCCTCAAGGTCGCCCGGAGGCGCCCCTACGCGCGGTGCCGCGCGTACAACTCCAGGTGGCCGCACCCCACGCACCGGAACGCCTCGATCTCCCACCGCTCCCGCCCGAACCGCTTGGCGCCCCCGAAGATCCCCCGCTCCAACGGCCCGGCCACCCACCGCGCGAATCCCCGTGACCCCTCCCCCGCGTCCTCCACGAACCCGGGCTCCAGCTCCCCGGCCCCGCACTGCCCGCACCGCTCGCCCCTCGGCTCCTTGTCCATGCCGCGGAGCCTAGGCCCACCGGCCCCCGTGGCCCACACCCCCGACGACCGCAGCTCACGCCGCATACTCCCCTCACCCACGAGCCCTCACCCGCTACACTGACCCCCGGCGGTCCGGCCCTCGGCCAGGCCTCCTGCCTTCGTAGCTCAGGGGATAGAGCACCGCTCTCCTAAAGCGGGTGTCGCAGGTTCGAATCCTGCCGGGGGCACCACTGCAGAGGCCGCCCAGGAACTTCCCTGGGCGGCCTCTGCAGTGCACGCCTACGGTCCCTCACGCCCTGGTCAGACCAACTGTTCCCATGGGTTGATCACCATGGCACCGGTCCGGGCCAGGTGCTTGATGTTGCGGGTGGCCACCGTCCAGCCGTTGGCCAGGGCCGTGGCGGCGATCAGTGCGTCCGGTGGGTCGATGCCGGCGCCGGCTGATTTCAGCGCCTTGTGGATGCTCAGGTACGCGGCTGCTTCCGGTTCACCGATCGGTGCGATGCGCCCGGCGTAGTCGTGCCGTACGGCGGCGAGCGCCTGCGCGTAGCGGGCCTTGCGCACGGGGTCCGTCGTGGCGTCCACGCCTGCCTCGATCTCGGCCATGGTGATCACACGGCGTCCGGCTGTTCGTCGTAGGAGCGGGCTCCGAACTCCATGCCCTCGAAGGGCCGGGACAGCAGGAACTCCTCGAAGCCGTCGTTGCTCAGGGCCACCCAGCGGTTCAGCATCTCGGGCAGAGCCTCGATCTCCGTGTCGGCAAGCTCCGCATCGAAGTGCCGGCGCTGGTCATCCGGCAGGGACTCCCGGATGTCACGGATGGTCCGCAACGGGTGCGCCGTCGGTTGCGGCGGGTGAGGAACCTCGCTCGGGGCGGTGGTCATCGGCATCCCCTCCGCTGTATCGCGCCGTGTGCTTCTAGGGTCCCAGGTTAACGGCGTCCGGTCCGTTCGCTCAGCTCTTCCGAGAGCCACACCACCTCCCGCAGCCAGGGACCGGCCCGTCGGCAGACTGAACGGCGGTCGGCCTGACCGGATCGTCCGCAGCACACCTACAGCACACATGAGGCCGGGAATTACTGCGAACGGCTGAGAAATGGCGAGGCGCATTTCTGCAGGTCAAACAGGCATCGGCGACCATTTACCCAGGTCACAGCCTCGCCCGGAGGGATCTCCTAAAACGGGTGTCGCAGGTTCGAATCCTGCCTGGGGCACAGCAAGAAGGGCCAGTTCAGAGGCGGAAGCCTCGCGAACTGGCCCTTCGTCGTGACAGTCGCCGTTCCACGGACCTCAGGTTGGTCCGTCACCGTCCGCACGGCGGATCATCGCTCCGCGAGGGTCGGAGATCCTCGGTCACCGACCGCGGCCGGCGTCACGTAGACGGGGGATGCGCGGTAGGCCTCACGTCCCACGGCGGACAGCGGCGGCTTCCACAGATGGACCCCGTGCTGCCTCTCCCACCAGCTCGCGGTCTTCCAGGTGTACACGAGGTTGAGGACCAGAATCAGCTGGAGACCCGCGGCGCTGAAAGGCGCGTGAAAGCCGTAGGCGATCAGCAGCATGACGGGGCCGATGGCTGCCATGCGGAGGCTGCCACGTCGAAGGTGCCGGTTCCGCTCCTCCCTCTGCCGCGACACCGCCGCTTCACCGACCGCCACGGCGGAGCCGAAGGCACACAGCTGACGCGGTCGTGTGGCCAGCAGATTGACCGCCCACAGCAGCAGCAGGAAAACAGCCACGGCGGTCTGAGGGCGTCCTCCCGTGCCCGACAGGCCCAGGTCGTCCATGGTCGTAAAGAGCACCACGTTCGCGGCCATGCCCACCAGCACCCCGACAACGCCCTCCCCGGCCTCGGCGTGGACGATCCGCACAAGCGGCGCGCCAGCCGCGGTGGTTTCACTCTCGCTCGTCACGGATCGCATCGAACACGCACCGTGCCGCCCCCGTCCAGAGCCCGCCTCGTCTCCCTGGCTTCGGGAAGTTGCCTGGTGAGAGGCCCGGCGGCTCCCCCTGCCGACGACCACTGATGTTGCTGCGCGCTCCGGAACTCTGTTCCCCTGCGTCGCGGGGGGATCTACAGTTGCTCAGCCCCGTGTGGGGCTTGTGTTCGTGATCCTGGGGGGTCGACACCTTGAGACTGTTCACGCGCCGCCGTGCCGCGGCGCTCGCGACCGCGGCGGCGCTCGCCGCGGTGGGCATCCTGGCGGGCGCTCCTGGAGCCGCCGCCAACGACGCCGGGCCCTGGCCCGGCACCGAGGGCAAGATCCTCACCGACGGTCCGACGCTGGTCGATCCGGCCACCGGTACCGCCACCCCGGTGGGCAGCCACGGGGGGTACTACGCCGCCTGGGCCCCCGACGGCAGCCGTGTCGTCTCCGAATGGGGCGAGCTCGCCAGCGAACGGCCCGACGGCAGCTCACGCTTCACCCTCCCCTGGGCGGAGGGCGTGCGCTCGAGCGCCGAGCAGAAGGACATCACCTTCTGGTGGGGCGGCCGGTACGTCGTCTACTCCACCGGCGGCCAGCTCGTCTACGGCCCCTCCGACGCCTCGTGGGCTCCCAAGCCCCTGCTGTCGGCCACCCAGGAGCCGGCCACCGTCTGCGACGAGGACCCGACGGTCAGCCCGAGCGGCCTGGTGGCCTTCTCCCGCCGCATCAACTACGGCTGCTACGACAACGACGGCGTCTGGGTCTACGACTCGTCCGCGAACACGGTCAAGCGTGTCATCACCGACGCCGCGCAGCCCGCGTTCTCCCCGGACGGGACCAAGCTCGCCTTCGTCCGCCACGTCGGCGGCGGGTTCAGCCAGCTCTTCGTCGCGAACGCCGACGGCACCGACGCCCAGCAGATCACCACCGACGGGCGCGGCTACGCGAACCCGTCCTGGTCGCCGACCGGCGCCCGGATCATCACCGACGTCCACACCTCCGGCGACAGCACCGACGTGCACACCACGGAGTACGTCGACGTGGCCACCGGCGTGACGACCGCGGTCCCCGGCACGCCGCAGGGCAGCAACCCCAGCTGGCAGCCGTTGCGCAAGAACACCGCCGGCCGCGTCTGGGGCTCCGACGTCTACGCCAGCAACATCGCGTCCTCGCGCTGGACGTGGAACACCTACGGCGGCACCAAGGTCCCGGGCCTGATGGATGCCAAGGCCGCCGTTCTGATCAACCGGGACTCCCCGTCGTACTCGCTCACCGCGCCCGCCCTGGCCGGCAAGAAGCACGGCCCGGTGCTCGGGACCAGCAAGAGCGGCTTGACGACCGCGGTGAAGAACGAGCTGAAGCGCACCCTGAAGCCGGGCTCGGCCGTCTACCTCATCGGTGGCACGTCCATCCTGACCAGCACGGTCTCCTCGCAGGTCACGTCGCTCGGCTTCACCCCGAAGCGGCTGTCCGGGGCCGACCGCTACGCCACCTCGGTCGCCGTCGCCAAGTCGGTGACGAGCAGCCCGAAGTACGTCTTCCTGGCTACCGGCACCGACTACCACTCGGCGCTCGCGGCCGCCTCCGCGGCCGGCGCTGACGGAACGAGCAGTGCCGGCAGCGTCGTGCTCAACAACGGCAACTCGCTGTCGTCGTCGGTGAAGTCGTACCTGAACAGCCTGAACCCGAACAACACCATGATCATCACGGTGGGTTCCTCGGCGAAGTACGCGCTGACGCACACGCAGTTCTCCAACTGGCCGTCGACGTACTCGTACTACCCGATCACGGCCTCCACCCACGAGGCCACCTCGGTCGCCGTCGCCAAGTTCTGGTGGAGCGCGCCGAGCACGGCGGCGCTCGCCTACACCGAATCCTGGCGCGGCGGGGTCTCCGCGGGCGCGGCCATGAACGTGTTCGGCCCCGTCCTGTGGACCTCCAAGGACAGCCTCTCCGGTGAGGCCAAGAGCTACCTGCTGCGTGGGTCGGCGGGGACGAACTCGGTGACCGCTTTCGGCGGCACGGCTTCGGTCTCCAAGGCCGCGCTGGACACCGCGGGCGCGGCGATCAGCGCGAGCGCGAGCCAGTTCGTGTACCAGCCGTACTACGACGGCGCCATCACGACGGCCTCCCGGCAGAGCGCCTACGCGGCCCGCACCAACGGCGGACAGCCCGCCACGGTAGCCCGCAGCGGTCCGACGGGGGCGGACCCCCACCTGGAGTCGCTCAAGACGGTCCAGCACCAGTAGTCCGGCCGGGGCGTGTCCCGCACGCCCCGGAGTCACACCCACGGAGAACGGCCCCCGACCGTCTTGCCCGGTCGGGGGCCGTTCGCCGTTCCAGTCCGGCTGCCGTGATGCGCCGGACGCCTCAGGTGGCTGAGGCGTCGGCGTGATCCGGGTTTCCGCGAAGCGGCAGCACCTGGCTGAGGCCGATCAGGAGCAGCCCGGCGAGCAGGATCGCGTTCCCGCCGAAGAAGCGGACGTCCCAGGAGACGCCGGGCAGGACGCGGAAGTAGAAGAGGCTCTGCAGGACGACGGAGCTGCCCGTGAACAGGGCGCCGAGGCCGTGAAGCCGGGGCCTGGCGACGTGGCGGCGCGCCGTAGGCACGATCCACCCTGTCCGCAGTGTGACGATTCCCGCCGCGATCACCAGCAGCCCCAAGAAGGCGCCCGTTCCCACTACCCATGCCATGGTGTTGCTCCGCTCCGAGCCGTGACAGGCTCCGGAACGCACATCACGCCCGGGCCTGAAGACACCGACATCGTCGCGGGAACCGGGGGTGCCTGACCATGCCGGGACCGGGCAATCTCCGTCCGCCTACGCTGCCGGGTCGTGCCCGGCGCCTTCACGGTCTGCCGGACAGCGGCTCCCCGCGCCGCCCTGTCAACCGCTCGGGACGGGGGCGACCGGGCGGACCGCGGTGAAGTCCTGCTCGGGGCCGCGGGTGGCGGAGAACAGGAGCGTCCATTCGTCGCAGCCCTGCCACGGGGAGAGGTCGCCGCCGCCTCCGCGCACCACCCTCGGTCCGTCCCCGGTGCGGGGACGGGCGTCCGCCGGGGCGTCGGTGAAGTGGGGGATCCACACGTCGGCGCAGATCTCGTTGGCCGACCCCATCGCCGCCAGCCCGAAGGCGTTCTCGTTCGCGGCGACGCGTTCCTCGTCGGCGAAGTCGCCGAGGACCTGGTCCTCGTCCGGCCTGACGTTGCCGCGGAAGGTCAGGGTGGTCGTGCCCGCGCGGGCGGCGTACTCCCATTCCGCCTCACTGGGCAGCCGGAAGGGCAGCGCTTCGAGCAGGTCGTCCAGGTCGTCGTCGAGACGAGCCGTCTCCGTGTCCGACTCGGCGAAGGCGTCCTCGTACTCGGGCAGCCAGTGCCGTGCCTGCGCCACCGTCAGCGGATGCCGGGCGATCAGGAACGGCTCGACCCGCACTTCCCGCACCGGCCGGGCCTGGCCCGCGGCGGCGAAGAAGCAAGCGAGGCTCTCATCGGCCTCGCCGATCCACTCGAGGGCGCGGGCGGCGATCAGTTCCTCGTCGGACAGGCCCATCCGGAAGGTCCCACCGGGAACGGCGCGGAAGACCACGTCGGAGGGGGTGTGCCGCCACGCCGCTCGGCCGGCCACGATTCCTTGAGCCCACATGGGGGCGGACGGTAGCAGTCGGGCGGTGCGCCGGCCGGAGGAGGGAGGCGGTTCTCTCCTCGACGGCGCGCACGCGCGCCACTGGAAGGGCTGACCGATGAGCGGCGACTCGGACGTGCCGCGATCGGCGTTTCCCGATGAGCGGCGCCCGCACCGGGGGCATGGAAAATTGACAATTTCTCCACACGCGCATTCACGCTTTCACCACAAGGCATTCCGTGCGCTCACCGTCCCCGCAAACAATGGGTGCAGCATCGACACGAAAGCAGTCAGTGATGCCGCGTGACACTCTCGGCGGCGTTTCCGTCGCCCCTGAATGTCCTGACATGGGAAGACAAAAGGGCATGGGCGGGCGCATGGCACCACTCACTCGGCAATATCGATCGGCTCCGGCTCGATGAATTGCTGGAAAGTTGCCTGGAATGCGGAACGGTGATTCCATCACGCCCGGTCGGAGAAACGGAGGCGCCCCTCCGTTGCATGACAGGCCGTCACGGCGTCGCTTCGAGTTCACGGTCGCCGCCGCGACGGCGAAGGCAAGAAATCGAGAACGGCGGCTGCCCTTTTCACAGAGGCGGTGCGGCCGATCGGAGGAAGCGACGTGGGTTGCTCGCACGCCACAGGGTGTCCCCTGTTCCCGCTGCTCAGAGAGAGCTTGCGGGGCTGGCGCGACTACTACTGCGACAGCAACGACCAGTGGCTCGGCTGCGCGCGCTACAAGATGTCGATGACCGGTGAACGCGTGCCGATCAGCCTGCTGCCCAACGGGGCCCAGGCGCGGCATCTCGAGGACGCCGCCGACACGGGTGGGACCTGCGCACCCGCCGCGGGGCACGCCTCCCCGCAGACAGTGCGGCAGGAGCCGTGGTCACCGCAGGGCTCGTACGCGACCCAGCCACCGCAGGGGAGCTACGCGACCCAGCCGCAGGGCTCGTACGCGACCCAACCGCCGCAGGGCGCCTATGCGGCCCAGCCACCGCCGGTCCCGCAGCCGGTCCGGCCGGCCGCGCCGTCCGGGCGTCGGGTCGCGGCTCCGGAGAGCGTCACTCCGTGGGCGACGGGCGCTCCGGCGATGCCGATCACGCTGGGCCGGCCGGCACCGCCCCCCTACGCCTCACAGGAGCACGCCCGGCCCGCCCAGCGCACCCGGCAGCCGCAGGCGGCCCGCGCGAAGCGCGGCCTGTGGGCTCGACTGACCGATTGGATGAGCCGACCCGCATGACTAGCTACTGGCCCTGGTGGGCGGGTGCCGTGGGGCTCGCCCTGGTCACCGTCTACTACGCCCTCGCCACCGACCGGTCCTTCGGTGTGTCCTCCGCGTGGGACCGCGTGGTGCACTGGCGGCGCGAGCGCCGCATGGAGCGGCTGGACGAGGAGTTCGCCGACGACCGCGCTCTCGTCGAGGCGCTCGCCGCGGCCACGGCGGAGCATTTCGGCACCGCCCCGTCCCCGGCCCCGTCCCCCGCGCCACACGTCCCGTACGGACAGCCGGGCACGCTCCAGGTGGACGAGGCGGACGTCGAGCCGCCGGTGAGTGACCCCTCCGCGGCCACGAGCAGGCGCCCGGCGCCGCTGTTCACCCAGGCCGCCCTGCTGATCTCGGTCTTCGTCGGCGGGCTGATCGCCGCGGTCACCTCCGGGCGGTTCGAACTCCGCCTCGACATGGGGCCGGGGTTCCGGGACCTGGTGACCGCCGATCCGCTCCTGATGACCGTCCTGCTGTTCGTGGGAGGCGTGCTGGTCGGCTTCGGTACGCGGCTCGCGGGCGGGTGCAGCTCCGGCCACGGGCTCAACGGCTGCGGCCGGCTGAGCCCGGTGAGCATCGTGGCGACCGCCGTGTTCTTCGGCACCGCCGTCGCGGTGTCGTTCCTCCTGTGGAAGGTGATCTGATGCGTACCCGGGGCGCGATTCTGCTGGCCACCGTCGTCACCGGACTGGGCCTCGGCTACACCGTCGCCAACATCGGCTTCGGCGACTACGCCGAGCTGAACCGCATGTTCACCTTCCAGGACCTGCGGATGTTCCTGTCCTTCGCCGGCGCCGTGGTGATCATCGCGGTCGCCTTCGCCCTGCTGCGGGTCCGCCGCACGCCCGGCCGGATCCACGGCGGCGTGGTCCCCGGAGCAGTGCTGTTCGGTACCGGCTGGGCGATCTCGGGCGGGTGCCCCGCGATCCCGATCATCCAGGTGGCCGGCGGGTACCTGCCGGCCCTGGTGACCATCGTCGGCGTCGTCGTCGGCATGCGGCTGTGCCGCTGGTCCAACGGCCGCTACTTCCAGGTCGACAGCGGCTCCTGCGGACTCTGACCGACGGGCTATCACCTCTGGTCGGCGGGCTCCGGTCGACGGGCTCTGACCGACGGCTGGACGGTGGCGTGGGCAAGAGGGCCGGTGCGGAGGCGAGAGCCTTCCGGACCGGCCCTTCGTCGTGCGGGAGGCCGAGTGCCGTGGGCGGAACGGAGCGGGGCGGCCCGGCTCGGGCGGCGGGTCAGCCGCTGCTCGGGCAGGGAGTCAGCCGCGGCTCGGCCCGGCCGGCCCTCGGCGCCGACCGCGCAGGAACTCCAGGAACGCTCCCAGGACGAACGACTGGATCAGGGCGCTGACGCAGACCCCGCCGGCCAGGAACCAGACCGACGCATCCGCACCCCCGATCGCCGCGTCGAGCCCCGCCGCCAGCAGGGAGGTCGGTGCGGCGATGAGGACGGGCCATATGCCGACGATGCCCGGGTCCGAGAGCAGCGCGGCAGCCACCTCGAACGCGACGGACGCGCCGAACAGGCCCAGATAGGCGGCAGAGGCGGGGTTGGCGAAGGTCAGGCGCATCAGGGTGCGAGCGTTCATGGTGTCCCCCCGGGGAAGTGTCGCTCCCCATGCTTTCGACGAGCCGTGCACGTGTCGTGAGTACGTGTACCTACGTGCACATGCGTGTGCCTGCGTGTCCTCGCGACGGACGACCCCCATCGCACCCGGCACGACGTTGCACATGGGGCCGAACGGTGCACACGATGGATGTGTGGCTCAAAGGAGGCATCGTCATGTTGGAGGTCAAGACCCCCAGTAAGCCGGACGAGCACCGGGACTTCCCGCACGGTCACCTCGAAGCGGTCCACCTTTCGGAGCTGGACTGCGCGGTGGCCACTTTCGAACCCGGTTGGCGGTGGTCGCGGGACCTCGCGCCGATAGCCGGGACCGACAGCTGCCAGGTCCACCACAACGGGATGGTGGTGCAGGGCAGGATGCACATCCGCATGGACGACGGCGCCGAGTTGGAGGTCGGCCCCGGGGAGGTGTTCGTGTGCTCCCCCGGCCACGACGCGTGGACCGTCGGCGACGAGCCCTGCACGGTGTACGACTTCGCCGGTCAGATGGCGAACAGGTACGCGAAGTCCTAGGGGGCGGCATCCGGAGGTGCCGTCCGCCGGCGCCGGGAGCCCGGCGCCGACAGCGTCGAACCGTGGCCGGGGGCGGGTGCGTGCGAGGTGTGACGCCTCGCGGGCACTCGCCTCCGGCCTTCGGCGTTCGCGCCGCCCGTCCCCGGGGCTGCCGCCCTGTCCCGGGGGCTGCCGCCCGTCCCAGGGGTGACCGGGCGGGCCGTCGGCCGTCGGTCCTCAACCGGGGAATTCGTTGCGGAACGCGAGGGGGATGGGTCCGGGATTTCTTTTCACCTGATCAGGTCCGGGACCAATCCGCCCCCGGGGGCGGTACCGGATTCCCGGTGTGAGGGTCGAGGAGAAGGATCAGCGGGGCGGGCCGGGCCGGCCGGGGCCGTGGTCACGCGCGGCGCTGGGCGGGCTGACGGCCTGCGCCGCGGCGCTGGCGGCGGCCGAGCTGGTGGCGGCGGCGGTGCGGCGCCCGCGGTCCGGTCCGGTCGTCGCGGTGGGAGGCGCGTCCGTCGACGTGACGCCCGCCGCGGTCAAGGACTGGGCGATCCGCCAGTTCGGCGCCGACGACAAGCTCGTGCTGCAGCTCGGCATCCTCGCCGTGGTGTCGGTGCTGGCGCTGGGCCTGGGCGTCGTGGCGGTGCGGTACCGGTGGGCCGGGATCGCCGGTGTCCTGCTCCTCGGGTGCGTCGGGGCGGCCGTCGCCGTCGGCCGTCCCGACTCCGCCGGGGTCGTCGACGCACTCCCCTCGGCCGTGGGCGCCGCGACGGGGGCCGTGCTCCTGTCCCTGCTGGTGAGCCGCCTGGCCCCGGCGGCCGCTACGACGCCTGCGGCGGCCCCCACGGGACGGAGCCGGCGCGGATTCGTCGTCGCCGTCGCGTCCACCGCGGTGGGCGCGGGCGTGGCGGGCGTGGCCGGCCGGGCGCTGAACGCCCGGCACGGTCAGGGCGCGGCCGCCTCACGCGCCGCGGTCGTGCTGCCGCGTCCCGGGTCGCCGGCGCGGCCCGTGCCCAGGCGGTCCGGGCTGCGCGTCGCCGGGGTCGGCCCGTTCGTCACCCCGAACCGGGACTTCTACCGGGTGGACACCGCCCTGGTGGTGCCCGAGGTGGACGCCTCCCGCTGGCGGCTGCGTGTGCACGGCAAGGGCGTGAGCCGTCCCGCCGTGTACTCCCTGGACGACCTGCTGCGCCGGGAGCTGATCGAGCGGGACATCACCCTGACCTGCGTCTCCAACGAGGTCGGCGGCCCCTACGTGGGCACCGCGCGCTGGACCGGCGTCCGGCTGGCCGACCTGCTCGCCGAGTGCGGGGTGCGGCCGCCGTCAGGGGGCGGCCCGGCGGACCAGCTGGTGGCCCGGTCGGTGGACGGCATGACGATCGGCAGCCCGGTGGAGGAGCTGATGGACGGCCGCGACGCCCTGCTCGCGGTCGGCATGAACGGCGAGCCGCTGCCGTTCGCGCACGGTTTCCCGGTGCGGATGGTCGTCCCCGGCCTGTACGGCTACGTGTCCGCCTGCAAGTGGATCGAGGACATCGAGCTCTCGACGTTCGCCGGCTACGACCCGTACTGGGTCAGGCGGGGCTGGGCCCGCAGGGCGCCGGTGAAGACCCAGTCCCGGATCGACACGCCCAAGCCGTTCGCCCGCCTCGGAACCGGCACGGTGATGATCGCCGGCGTCGCCTGGGCGCAGCACCGGGGCATCGACAAGGTCGAGGTGCGGGTGGACGACGGTCCCTGGCAGGAGGCGCACCTGGCGGCCGAGGCCACCCGTGACACCTGGCGTCAGTGGTCCCTCGCCTGGCCGGCCACCCGGGGCGGCCACACCCTCACCGTGCGCGCCACCGACCGGGACGGCCTCGTGCAGACCGGCAGACGCACCCGCACGCTTCCCGACGGCGCCACCGGCCGGCATTCCGTGGTCGTGACCGTGGAGTGATCCCCCCGGCCCAGTGATCCCCCGGCCCCAGTGATCCCCCCGGCTCCGGTCCCGGCCCTCCCGGACCACCTTCCGTGACAGCCCTTTCCGTGACACCCCCGGACGCAGCAGAGCGCTGCGCCGTTCCGACAGGAGAACACGATGAACACCCGTATCCGCCGTACCACCGGTCTCCTCGCCGCCGCCGCGGTGCTGCCGCTGGCGCTGAGCGCCTGCTCGAGCGACAGCGGCGACGCGGACGCGGCCGGTTCCTCGAAGAAGGCGTCGGCCGCGGAGGGCAGGGGCGGTGACGAGGGCATGGGCGGCTCGGCGACCGCGAGCGGCACGGACCAGCCGTTCGGCCCCGCCTGTTCCTCCGTCCCGAAGGACGGCGCCGGCTCCTTCGAGGGCATGGCGATGGACCCGGTGGCCACCGCGGCCTCCAACAACCCGGCGCTGTCCACCCTGGTGACGGCGGTGAAGAAGGCGGGCCTGGTCGACACGCTCAACAACGCGCAGGACATCACCGTGTTCGCCCCGACCAACGACGCCTTCGACAAGCTCCCGAAGAAGACCCTGGACGCGGTCCTGAACGACAAGGAGCAGCTGACGAAGATCCTCACGTACCACGTCGTCGGCAAGAAGCTGGCGCCCGCCGACCTGGAGAACGGCTCCTTCCAGACGCTGGAGAAGTCGAAGCTGACGACCTCCGGCTCGGGCGAGTCCTTCACGGTCGGCGACTCCGCCAAGGTCGTCTGCGGCGGGGTGAGGACGGCGAACGCCCACGTCTACATCATCGACTCGGTGCTGATGCCGGCGAGCTGACGCCCGGAGCGGGTGAACAGAAGGGGGAGTCCGGTCACCGCCGGACTCCCCCTCTGACGTGCGCCGGGCGTCGGGCGTCAGGCCGGGACGCCCAGCAGCGCGACCGGTTCCGAGGTGGGCCGACGGGACCCACCGGCCGGCTCCACCGTGATGCCGACGCCCGAGGCGTCGTCGACCGGCCCCCGCATGAGCATGGTCTGGCTGCCGCGTCCGGGGTCCATCAGGCCGGCCGGGCGCATCTCGGCGCCGTCGGCGAACCAGAGCTGGTAGACCTTGCCGTGCGGCGGCGCCGCCATCCTCGACGCGACGAACACCGCCCGGTCCTGCTCGGCGGAGACCACCAGCGTGCCCACCCCGCCGGCCACCTTCGCCGAGCGCGACACCGCGTCCGGTGCGGCCAGCACCGCCGCCACCTCCTCGGCCCGCCGTTCCGCCAGCGCCGCCCGGTCCCGGGCGTCCTGGGCGCGCTCGTACTGCCACAGGGCGGCGCCGCCGAAGGCGGACGCGGCGGCCACGCAGGCGGCGAGCGCCCACCGGGCCAGGACCGGCCCGCGCCGCGCGCCGCCGCGCGGGCGCCGCGGGGGCGCGGTGTCGGGCGGCACCTGGCGCACGGTGGTGACGCGCCGCAGCACCTCCTCGCGCAGGGCGGGCCGTGGGCGCACGGTCACGGCGAGGGCGAGACGTGCGGCGGTGGCGGTGAACTCCGCCACCTCCTGCGCGCAGGTCCCGCAGTCGGCGAGGTGGCGTTCGAAGGCGGCCCGTTCGTCGTCGTGCAGCGCGTCCAGGGCGTAGGCGCCCGTCAGGGCATGCGGGTCGGTGGTGGTCACGCGGTCACCCCCAGGCAGTCGCGGAGCCGGACGAGTCCGTCGCGCAGCCGCGTCTTGACGGTGCCGAGCGGGAGGGCCAGCGCCTCGGCGACCTCCCGGTAGGTCAGACCGCGGTAGTAGGCCAAGGTGACCGACTGGCGCTGCAGTTCGGTCAGGGTGCGCAGGCAGCGGCGTACCTGCTCCTGCTCCAGGCGCGTCTCGACCTGCTCGGTCACCTCGTCGTAGGCGGGCTGGTGCCCGAGCAGGGCGGCCTTGGTGTCGCGGGCCGCCGCGGCTTCCACCGACCGGACCCGGTCGACCGCCCTGCGGTGGGCGAGGGTCAGGATCCAGTTGACGGCCGTGCCACGCTCGGGGCGGTACCGCGGTGCGGTGCGCCACACCTCCACCAGGACGTCCTGGGCCACCTCCTCCGACTGCGCCCGGTCGCGCAGGACGGCCCGGACGACGCCGAGGACGGAGCCGGCCACGGCGTCGTAGACCGCCGCGAAGGCCTCGTGGTCGCCCAGCGCCACCTCGCGCAGCAGTTGCTGGAGGTCCGGTTTCGCGGTGCGGCCGGTGGCGATGTGCACTGGTTCCTTCACGAATACGTCTCCCGTGGGCGTGGCGGTGCGGGGCAAGGCAGGGCGTGCACGGGTGATCCGTTGCCGGGAGGACCGCGGATTGGTGCGTCCCGCGTCTCCGCCCGCGGGTGCGGGCGGGAATGCGGGCGCGGGTACGCGACGTGCCCGTACGCGCGTGGTTCGCCCGCGCGGGCACGCGCGGATGCGGAGGGAGCGAGGACGGGGACGGCGACGGGGACGCGTCGCGCGGACGGCCGGGAGGTGCCCGGCGCGGCAGGGGCGCCCCTCAGGTGGCGGACTTCGTCATCGGCACCGTGTAGCTGTCGTCGGCGCCGGAGTGGTAGTCGACGTGGTCCCAGACCGAGATGTGGGACCCGTCCCGCAGCCTCAGCTGGAGGACCTCGTCGGCGTCGCTCCAGTTGTAGTAGAAGAACCGGAACGACGGGCCCCCGCCTCCCTGGAGGGCCTTGCCGCGCGAGCCCCAGCTGCAGTTGCGCGACGCGTCGTGCTCGCAACGGGACCACGCCTTGGCATAGAGCTGGCAGTCCTCGCCGTGCCAGATGTCGATGCGGCTGAGCCGGGGGTCGGGCGACCGCCACCGGCCCGCGAACGGGCTCGCGGCGCACGAGGCGGAGGCCGGGCCTGCCGCGGTGAGCGTCACCGTCACGGAGACGGGGAGCAGCAGGGCCGTCGTCACCAGGACGGTCAGGAGCCTGCGCGGCCGGCGGCGGCGGTGGCGGTGGGGAGCGGCCTGGGTCATCGTCGGCCTCCGTTGCGGGGAGCTGCCGTTGCGGGCGGGCTGCCCTGTGGAAGGGCTGCCGTGCGGGAGGCGCCTTGGGTGAGGCTGCCGTTGCGGGTGGGCTGCCGGGGACACCCGCCTCCCGCGCGTGCGGCGAAGTGCCGTGGGCGTCCGGCCACTTCCAGACCAGCACCGGCGCATCCCGGGTGCAACTCGGGCCCGGCCTCCGCTGGGACGGCCGTACACGCAGCGTGGCCGGGCGTGGCCGTGGGCGACCGGGCGCGGCAGACCGGAACGCGCGGTCCGCATCCCGTCGTGACCGGCCCCTGGCTGCGCCGGAACACTGCCACTAACCTGCTCCTCGTGCCGGTCGATCAGGCGTCAACGGGCGCCTTCCAGCTCAAGTGGGAACTACGGAAGCACGGTTGGGCCAGGTGTCATCTGGCCGAGGGATCGCGGCGGACCTCGCTCACGGTGAGTTACGGCACGGACGCGCTGGCGGACCTCGTCTCCGCGGCCGGTCTGCTGTACGGCGGGTACGGGGAGCGGCGCACGGCGCGGTTCTTCTTCGACGCCGAGCCGCAGGAGCTGCGCTGGGTGGTCCGGGCCGGGGAGGCGGCCGGGGAGGACGAGGTGGACGTCACCGTCTACCGGTTCCCCGACGTGGGCGTCGTTCCGGCCCTTCCGGACGCCGAGGGCACGGTGCTGTGGCGGTCGGCCCATCCGCGCGGGGTGTTCGCGCACGCCGTGCTGGACGCGGCGCAGGGCGTGCTCGCCGAGCACGGCGAGGCCGGCTACCGCGCGAGGTGGGTGCTGCACCCCTTCCCGGCGGGCCCGCTCCAGGATCTGCGCCGCCTGCACCTGCGGGACGACGGCTGCCCACAGCCGCACTGACCCGGCCGGCCCACGGCTCTCGCCGCGCCGCCCACAGCGCCGCACACCGCACCGCACGCCGGAGCGGCTGATTCCGGGCGCCCGGCGTCCCGGGCGCGCGCACCGCTCCGTTTCCGGGGGGAAGCAGCGGGCAAGCGGGCGGCATGACGGGTATATCGACGACGTGGCGCGCCCGGAGCACCGCTCGGCGCGCCGCCAACAGCTCCGCGATGGACCGTGCGGCCCGAGCCGGTTTCGCGGCGCGCGGCGTGCTCTACCTGCTCATCGGGTTCATCGCGCTGCGCGTGGCGTTCCACGAGGACGACGGCAAGCAGGCGGACCGCTCCGGCGCGCTCGCCGAGATCGCCGACAAGCCGTTCGGTTCGGTGGTGCTGTGGGCGCTGGGCATCGCCACCGCCGGGATGGCGCTGTGGCGGCTCTCCGAGGCGGCCTTCGGCGCGTCGGGGCCGGACGGGCACAAGGCGCGCAAGCGTCTGTTCTCCGCCTGCCGCGCCGTCTTCTACGGCTTCGTGGCCTACTCGGTCCTGGCTTTCGCCGCGCACCAGGGCGGTGGGGGCGGCGGCGGTGGCGGCAACTCCTCCGACCGGCAGTCCCGGGACTTCACCGCCAAGGCGCTCGAGATGCCGGCGGGTCGCTGGCTGGTGGGCGCCGTGGGGATCGGTGTGATCGTCGCGGGCGCCTGGATCCTCATCCGGGCGGTGCGGCGGAAGTTCCGCAAGCACCTCAAGACGGCGCAGATGGGCCCGCGGGTCCGCCGGACGGTCGACGTGCTCGGCATCTGCGGCGGTGTGGCGCGCGGCGTCCTGTTCGGCACGATCGGGGTGTTCGCGCTGATCGCGGCGATCCGGTTCGACCCGGACAAGGCGAAGGGCATCGACGACACCTTGCGTTCCTTCGCCCAGACCTCGGCCGGTCCGTGGCTGCTGGTCGTGATCGCCGTGGGGCTGGTGGCCTTCAGCGGCTTCTCGTTCGCCAGCGCGCGCTACCGCAAGACCTGACGACGGCGGGGCGGCGACCCGGTCACCGGCTCATCCGGTCGCCACGCCGTCCCGTACCGCCGCGTCCTCCGCGCCGTTCCGTACCACCGCGTCCGTCGTGTCCGCCGCTCCGTCCGCCGCCCCGTCGCCGGCCGGGGCGGCGTTCTCGTGCGCCGGACGGGCCGGGTTCCAGAGACGGTCGGCCTCGCCGCGGGCGAGGTGCTCCTGGTAGATCCGCACCTTGAACCGCATGACGTCCAGCGCCTCCCGCAACTCGCCGATCTGCGCCTCGACCCGTCCCTCGTGACGGCGCAGCAGCTCCAGCCGTTCGGCCTCGTTGCCGGGGCCCTGGCGGACCAGCTCGACGTACCGGCGGATCAGCGCCAGCGCCATGCCGGACGAGCGCAGTTTGGTGCAGACGGCCAGCCACTCGAGGTCTTCCTCGTGGTAGATCCGGCGGCCGTTGGACAGGCGGCGCACCGGGTTGGCGAACAGGCCCTCCTGTTCGTAGAACCGCAGTGTGTGGACGCTCAGTCCGCTGCGTCGTGCCACTTCACCGATGCTCAGGTCCATGAGCGGCCCTCCGTTCCGTCGATCACTGCGGCCAGGCCCTTGATCTAGAGCCGACTCTAACTTCTAGCGTCGGGCCATCGGCCGGTTCTCGGCCGGCCGGTGGGACGTCGGAAGAGGACGGGGAACAGGCATGGGCGTGTGGTTCGTGACAGGGGCGTCGCGTGGGCTCGGCGCGGAGATCACCCGGGAGGCGCTGGAGCGGGGACACCGCGTGATCGCCGCGGCGCGCGACACCGCGGCGGTGCTGCGGGCGTACCCGGTGCGGCCGGAGAATCTGCTGGCGGTGCGGGCGGACGTGACGGCGCCGGAGCAGCTCGCGGCGGCGGTGGAGGAGGGACTGGCCGCGTTCGGCCGGATCGACGTCGTGGTCAACAACGCCGGTCACGGCCTGGTGGGCGCGGTCGAGGAGGTCTCCGACGAGGCGGTCCGCGCCCTGTTCGACGTCAACGTGTTCGGGGTGCTCAACACGCTGCGGGCGACCCTGCCGACGCTGCGGGCGCAGCGCTCGGGTCACGTCGTCACCATCGGGTCCATCGGCGGTTTCGCCACCGCGCCGGGGGTGGGGGTGTACGGGGCGTCGAAGTTCGCGCTCGAGGGGATCACGGAGGCGCTGTGGGGCGAGCTGGCCCCGCTCGGCGTCCACGTCACCGTCGTCGAACCGGGCGGATTCCGCACGGACTTCCTCAACGCCTCCAGCCTCCGGGTCGAGCCGGCCTCCATCGCCGACTACGCGGCCGGCGCGGGTCCGGTGCGGGAGGCCATGGCCGGGAACGACGGCCGCCAGCCGGGGGACCCGGCGAAGGCGGCGAGGGCGATCGTGGACCTCACCGAGACCGAGGAGCCGCCGCTGCGGCTCCAGTTGGGCGCGGACGCGGTGGAGCGCGTCGAGGCGAAGCTGGACCTGGTGCGACGCGAGCTCGACCGGTGGCGCCACGTGGCCCTCTCGACGGGGGTGTGACGCGGCGGGGGCGGGCGCCGGGCCGCTGGGCCGGGCGCCGGGCTGCTGGGGCCGGGCGCGGGGCGGCTGCCCACGGGCCATGAGTACGAGCGCTCATGTCAGGGCCTGCACGGCGGCCGTAGCGTGCGGGCATGGCGAAGAACCTCGGTCGGCGGCAGGGCCGTCCCGTGCGGCGTTACGTGGGTCTGGGCATCGGCATCGGCGTGGGCGCCGTCCTGCTGACGCGTTTCGGGCCGGTGCCCCCGCAGACCGCGGCGCGGGTGTGGGAGCAGCTCGCGGCCCGCGCGTCCGCGGTGGACCCGCAGCGGCTCCTCCCCCACCACAACCCGCCCGGTCAGGCCGCGGCCACGTACCGCGCCACCTCGGCCTGGTGCCGTGAGCGGGCGGGCCGGGCCGGCGCGATGGCCCGCCGGGCCGCGAAGGCCGCCCCGTCCTCCACCTTCCTCACGGCCCGCCGCCCCTCCCCCCGGCCGTCGCACGCCCGCCGCCGGGGCTCCGGCCCCGCCGCCTGACGCCCGGGCCGGCCCGGCCCGGCCCGGCAGAAACCGCCCGGCCGCCGCCCCGCACACACCGAGGTCCCGGACCGCTCACGGTCCGGGACCTCGGTGTGTGCGCCGTGGAGGGGCTCCGCCCCGCTCACGCGCCGGGGCGGTGGGCCTTGGCGCCGCTGGGTGCAGCCGTGACGGCGCAGAGGAAGGTGGTGGCGGCCAGGGAGCCGACGATGATCAGGGCGACGCCGACGGCGAAGAGGCCGCTGGCGTCGTCCGACCAGTCGTACCAGGCGGCTACGGCGAGGCCGGCTGTCGTTCCGAGCACCGCAGCCGGGGCGTGACGGCGGAAGGCGGCCCACAGCACGGGCGGCAGCAGGGTCAGGACCAGGCCGATCACCTGCCAGGCCTCGTACGGTCCGGTGATGGAGCCGTCCGGGTGGACGTCGCGGTGCTGGTCCCAGCCGAGCCAGGCGGCCCACAGGGCTGCCGCCGAGGCGGCGAGGAGGAACGCGGGGAAGAGGTGGCGGAGGACGGAGGACGTGATCGTTCGCGTGGTCATGGGCCCATCGTGGAGGTCCGCCCCCGTCCGCCCGCAGAGTGCGCGTACTCAGGTCGGGGTGAGTACCCCGACGCCGTGACCGGGGGCGGTGCCGCGCGCATCAGGGCGAGGGCCGAGCGGCGTGCGCGCGGGCCCGGAGGGCGGCGAGGTGGCCGGTGAGCGCGGTGCGGCCGGTGGCGGTGAGGGCGAGCCAGGTGCGGGCGCCGGAGGCGCGGACGGTGAGGTGGCCGGCGTCGCGGAGGACCGCCAAGGCGGCGTCGGCCACCTCCGGGGGCACCTCGTCGGTCTGCCCGTCGGACCCCGTGAGGTGGTCACGGACCGCCTCTCGCCGCGCCGAGAGGCACCCGGCGAGGAAGGCGAGGGCCGTGAGGCGCACCGGGTCCTTCAGGAGGGCGTCGAGGGCGGGGACAGGGGCTCCGCGCCGCTTCACGGGCGCCGCCTCCGGTTCCGCCGGGCGGGAGGCGAGCCGCGCGTGACCGGCGGCCACGGAGGTCTCCCGCCACCACGTCGCGGCGCCCATCAGGACGCCCAGGGCGAGGGCTCCGCCGTCCTGGCCGAGCGGGACGAAGGAGAAGCCGCCCAGGACCACGGCGGCCACCTGCGCGCCGTCGCGGAGCACGCGCTGCGCGGCGGTGCCGGCGGGCAGCCGTGGGTGGACCCGCCGGCCCGCAACCCGCGTGGCGTACAGGGCGAGGAAGGCGAGCACCAGCGCGCAGACCGCGAGCTGGAGGACCAGACGGGTGGGGCGGCTGTCCGTGGTGTGGAGCGGGGAGGCCGTGGCCAGGGCCGCGGCGGCGCCCAGGGTGACCGACGTCGACGGGATCCACCACCGCGGCGGCGGAGGCGCGGCGGCCGCGGCGAGGAAGGCCCGGTCGGCGGCGAGCAGCGCCGCCCTGGCCCGGGACGGGGTGACGGCGACGGCGGCGGCCGGACCCGGGTCCGGTGCCGATGCCGGGTCCGGTGCCGATGCCGGGTCCGGTGCCCGCCCCGCCCCAGTCGCAGGACCGGCCGGTCGCTCGATGTCCGCCACGCGCCCACCCCCGTGAAGTCGCCCCGCGCGGTCCCCCCTGGCCCCGCCGGGAGCAGCGTAGTCGGCACCCTCACGTCGCCGCCCTCCCCCGACGTCCCGCCGGTTAGGCTCCGTGGCATGACCAATGCTGAGGGTTCGGTGTTCGACGTCGAGATCGGTGCGCTCACGGGCGGTTCCGCGGAGCTGGGCCGGTACGCCGGGGACACGGCGCTGCTGATCGTGAACGTGGCGTCCCGGTGCGGCCTCACGCCGCAGTACAACGGGCTGGAGAAGCTGCACGAGCGGTACGCGGAGCGCGGGTTCGCCGTGCTGGGCGTGCCGTGCAACCAGTTCATGGGGCAGGAGCCGGGGACCTCCGAGGAGATCGCGGAGTTCTGCTCGGCGACGTACGGCGTGACCTTCCCGATGACCGAGAAGGTGGACGTCAACGGCGAGGACCGGCACCCGCTCTACCGGCGGCTGACGGGCTTCGCGGACGCCGAGGGACACAGCGGGGACATCCGCTGGAACTTCGAGAAGTTCCTGGTGGACGGGGACGGCCGGGTCGTGGCGCGCTTCGCCCCGCAGACCGAGCCGGAGTCCGACGAGGTCGTCTCCGCGATCGAGAAGGTCCTCGGCCGATAGCCCGCCGAGGGGCGCGGCCGCCGGGCGGAGACCGGCGGCGGCCGGCCGTCGGGAACGGCCGCGGGCGCGTGGTTGACCTTGCCCCTGGGTCAAGGCCCAGTCTCCCCGTCACCGGGCCGAGGGTCCGGTGACGGAGGAGGCCATGGGCATGGACACGGGCGACGACGAGCTGATCAGCATCGGCGTGTTCGCCGCCAGGGTCCGGCTGTCCGCGAAGGCGTTGCGGCTGTACGACCGGCTGGGGCTGCTGCCCCCGGCGCACGTCGACCCGGTGAGCGGCTACCGCTCCTACCGGCCCGCTCAGGTGGAGCTCGCCCGGACGATCGTGCACCTGCGGCATCTCGACATGCCGCTGGCGGCGGTCGCCGAGGTGGTGGAGCTGATGGGCCGGGACGGTCCGGCGGCGGCCGATCGAGTCGGCGCGTACTGGGCGGACGTCGAGGCGCGGCTCGCCGGGCAGCGGGCCCTCGTGGACTTCCTCCGTGCGCGACTGGACGGAAGGACCTCCCTGATGAGCGAGCGGTACACGACGGAGACGGCGGACGTGCCCGGGTGCACGGTGCTCACCCTGAAGCGGCACGTCCTGGTGGGCGAGCTGCCCGCCTGGATCGGGACCACCCTGGACCGGCTGCACGCGGTGGCGGCCGGGGAGTGCGGAGGCGTCGCGGCGGCGCCGTTCGTGGTCTACCACTCGGAGGTGTCGCAGGAGAGCGACGGGCCCGCCGAGGTGTGCGTCCCGGTGCGGGACGCGGAGGCGGCACGGGAGTGGGCGGCAGGGCACGGCAAGGGCGTAGGCGTGCGCGAGGAACCCGCGCGGCACCTGGCGTACGCCCGCATCACCAAGGCCGAGGTGGCCCAGCCGATGATCCTCAACGCCTTCGAGGCGGTGGAGCGGTGGATCACCGAACGGGACCTGCGGGTCGCCGGGCCGTGCCGTGAGATCTACTTCGCGGACTGGTCCGCGGCGGGGCCGACGGACCCGGTGTGCGACGTGGCGTACCCGGTGGAGGCGCCGCCGGGGGCCTGAGCGATCCGCTCCACCCCGACGGCAGTGGCCACCGCGGCCCGGCCGGACGGCCACCACCACGCTGCCCGGCCGCCCGGCTGTCCGCCCCACGGACGCCTACGGGCTCTGCGGGGCGTCCTCCGGCTCGGGGCACGGCGTGCCGCGCTGCATCCGGTAGCGGGCGGCGAGGTGGTAGGTCCCCGGGCCGGGGGCGTCCAGGACGGTCCAGGCGACACCCCAGGCGTCCTCCTCACCGGGCGCCAGGCAGCCGTGCGTGTTCGAGCCGTCCGGTCCGGGCGCCGGAAGGAGTTCCCCTTCGGCGTCGTAGAGGCCCAGCCACGGGGAGTGCGCCACCCGCACCGTGTAGCGGCCGGCGCGCGGCACCCGGACGGTCAGCTCGCCCTCGTCGGCGCGCAGCACCTCGGCCGGCGCGTCGGCCAGCGGGGTGGGGTCGACGACGGCGTACAGCCGCCAGTTGTCGTCGGCCCACACCTCCTCCAGGTACGGCAGGCCGCCCTCTATCAACTGCCGTTCCTGGCGGCCGCCCTCGCCGTCCGGCGACCCGTGCAGCGGGAGCACCACCTGGTGCACGGCCCAGCGGCGCAGCCAGGCGCGGTAGCTCCCGGCGTCCAGCGTGCCGTCGTAGAAGAGCGGGTTGCGCTCCCGGTCGGCCTGGCGGTTCCAGCCGCGGGCCAGGTTGACGTACGGGACCAGGGCGGAGGACTCGGCGTGCGAGCTGGCGGGGACCACCTCGACGCGGCCCGCCCCGGTGTCGGCGCGCTGCAGCCGGTCGACCAGCGGGGCGAGGTCGCGGGCCCAGATGGCGTCCGGCTTCATGCTGATCACGTCGGTGACGGTGCCGACGCCGACCCAGGCGGTGAACAGCGTGAAGGAGGCCAGCACCGCGTACCGCCGCCGGGTGCGCGGCGCGGTCGTCGGCAGCGCGGCGAGCAGGGCGACGCCGGCGAACAGCATCGGCAGGCGGGTGATGTTGGAGCCGATCTGGGAGCTGACCGCCCACACCAGCAGGGTCGCGGCGGCGTAGACCAGGCAGGTGGTCCGGACGGTCCGCCACCGCGCCGGGCTCACCGTGTACACCAGGAGGGCCGTCGTCACCGGCAGGACGGCGGTCAGGATGCCCATCGGCTGCGTCCCGGAGAACGGGAACAGCCAGGCGGAGGCGGCGACCACGACGGACGGGCCCAGCCCCAGCGCCCACGCCCCGGGACGACGGCGCTGGAGGAACAGGGCGACGGCGATCAGGCCGAGGAAGAGCCCGGCGACCGGCGACGCCATGGTGGCGAGGGCGGCCGGCGGGGCCACCCACAACGCCTTCGCCCAGCGCGGTGGCCGCCCGCGCAGCGGCAGGCAGAAGACACCGGCGACGGCCGCGAGGGCGAACAGCACGCCGAGGCCGAAGGTGACGCGGCCGGAGATCGCGTTGCAGAGCAGGCCGAAGACGCCGGCGAGGGCGGCCGGCCACACCTGGCGGTGGCCGGGGCCCGGGCGGGTGCGGCAGAGGATCAGGGTGAGCAGCCCGGCGGAGAGCGTGCCGGAGAGCATCATCGTGGCCCGCACGCCGAGGACGTGCATCAGGTAGGGCGACAGCACGCTGTAGGAGACCGGGTGCATGCCGCCGTACCAGGCCAGGTTGTAGGCCGAGTCCGGGTGCCGGCCGACGAACTCGGCCCAGGCGTCCTGCGCCGCCAGGTCCCCACCGCTGTTCGCCATCGCGAAGAACCACAGGACGTGCAGGAGGCCGGTGAGGGCGGTGACGACGGTCACCGGGTGGAGGAGGAGACGGCCGAGGCGGCCGAGGCCGGCGTGGCGGGTCCGGGAGACCCGGGCGGCCCGCGGGTGCTCCGTCGCCGGGCGGCCGCCCGCCCCGTCCTCCGCACCGGCCGGCGGACCCGGCTCCGTCCCCGGCCCGGCGGGCGGCGCGGAGCGTGGCGCCGGCACACGGTCGGTGCCGGTCCGTGCGGCGGGCGCGGGCCCGTGGGCGGGGCCCGTGCCGTCCGTGACGGTGGACGGCGTCTCCGTCGGTTCCGCTGTGCTCACCTGGACGAACTCCTCTGCCCCGGGCGCCGGTCCCGCTGCCCGCGCGGTCACGGCACAGCCCGGCGACGCTAGCACGGCGCCCCGGTGCGGTCC